>PDSN01000196.1 GCA_002748505.1 Gammaproteobacteria bacterium
TAAATCACCGGGCGTTTGGCACTGAGCAGGAGTTTTGCCGCCTTGCGAATCTGCCCGGTATGGCCGCGCTGCACCGGCGAATAGGAGCGAATTTTTACGGCATCGGGATAGACGTATTCGACCTTGGCATCCGGGCGGGTCACGTCTTTGGGAATATCAATGACCACGGGGCCGGGCCTGCCGGTCTGCGCAATGTGAAAGGCCTTTTTTATCATCAGCGGGATGTCTTCGGGCTTTTTCACCATGAAACTGTGTTTCACAACAGGGCGTGAAATGCCCACCATATCGGTTTCCTGAAAGGCATCTTCACCGATTAAATGACTCTGCACCTGCCCGGACAGCACGACCATGGGAATGGAATCCATATAAGCCGTGGCAATACCGGTGATCGCATTGGTGGCACCTGGGCCGGAGGTAACCAGCACCACACCAGGCTTACCGGTTGCGCGGGCGTAACCATCGGCAGCGTGCGTGGCTGCCTGCTCATGGCGCACCAATACATGCGGGAAACCCGACGCCTTGAACAAGGCATCATAGATGTGCAACACCGCACCGCCTGGGTAACCAAAGATAAACTCAACGCCCTCGTCTTTTAACGCCTGGGCGACCATTTCACCGCCGGATAGCAATTCCACAGTACAACTCCTCTCCTGCCAGCACGCGCTGACATCAAATTATTTCAGTGTAGGAGTACAGAACTGCACCTACACCACCTCCCATGCCTATAGACTGCCGTGAACACCTCAAATCATACGCGAACACGAACAGCCCGTGTGTCGGCACTCTGCGAGGTAGCGCAGTAAAAGGCCAGCGCCAGCGGCACATACTGCCACCAGCGTTTACGGAATTTGCAGACAGCCGCCAAAAAGACATTTCGACGGTGGGCCAGAGGCCGAGGGTACTCGACATTAGCCGTTGCCAACTGCAACACAATAATACTGCGCCCGAGTGCGTCTAAAGTCAACCACCTGGATAACAAGCACTTCTCAATTATTTTGTACTTTCAGTGAATAACTCATTGCCAACAGCGAGGTCGCTGGGTTAGCTTTATTACAAGGTCACCAACGAAACGAATGCCATGGATGTATCAAAACCTCTACTAATTGCGCTTGTACTCATCGGCGGCCTGCTGACGATGCAGACTGACACCGCTCGCGCTGACACTGAGTTGTACCGCTGGAAAGATCAAAACGGTCGTCTGGTGCACAGTGATCGCCCGCCGCCTGCGGGTATGGAATACGAGACCATAAACGTGCGCGCGGGCAAAACCGAGAAGCGCCCTAATTCGACGGTGAGCAATCGTCCACCCGCTGGCAGCTCAGTAAAGCCCGGACGCGAAGAGCTTGAGGTGATCAAGAAAAACCCCAAAATCTGCGAAAACGCGCGTAATAATGTGGAAGTGCTGCGCTCCGCCGCGCGCATCCGCCTAAAAAGCGATGACGGCGGCTACAAGTTCCTGAGCGATGAACAAAAAGCCGAACAGATTCGCAAGGCGGAAGACCTTATCAGCATACACTGCGAATAGTCATTCAACCGTCCATAAAAAAAGCCTCGCCAAACGGCGGGGCTTTTTTGTGTCCTCTTTGTGAAGGCTCTGCTGTGACATCTGTTGTGTCGGTTATCGAATACCGAGAATACAGGCGCGAAACAAGGCACAAACACGGTCTGGCGAGCACACACCCCGAGTGCTACGCCAAACCGTTACCAGCGACTCAGCGCGCCTCAAACACCACCTCATCGCCACGCACATCCACGGCGATGGTTTGGCCAGCGATGAACTTACCCGCAAGCAAGGCTTGAGATAAGGGGTTTTCCAGCTCCTGCTGAATCGCGCGTTTCAGTGGCCTCGCACCGTAGACGGGATCAAAGCCGACCGTAACCAACTTATCCAAAAAGGCGTCGGACACTTCAAGCCCCATCTCGCGCTCAGCCAGGCGATGCTTGAGCCCTTCGAGCTGAATCACCGCGATACCGCGAATCTGCTCCTGCGCCAGCGGGTGAAACACCACCGTCTCGTCGATACGGTTGATAAACTCCGGGCGAAAGTGACTGCCAACAACATTCATTACCGCCGCTTTCATCGCCTCATAATCACCGCTTACGGCCAGCTCCTGAATCAGGTCAGAGCCCAGGTTGGAGGTCATTACCACCACCGTATTGCGAAAATCCACGGTGCGACCCTGGCCATCGGTCAGGCGACCATCTTC
>PDSN01000197.1 GCA_002748505.1 Gammaproteobacteria bacterium
GCCAACAACGGGCCAGTGCGCAAATCGCTGATAAGGCGACCGTGTTGAAAAACGAGGTACACGGGCTCACTCATATTATTTCCTTAAACAAGGTACTGTGCCTGAAGCGCAAGCCGCTAAGTATGCACGAATTTGGGTACGGGTAAACATTAGAGCCGGAAAAAATATGTACCGCTTCGTCGTATGGCTTTTGTCATGGTACACCGCTAGAATGTGTAAGCCTGGTGATTGCCCCAGACGCACGCAACCGCCACAACAAGCCTAACAACCGCAAGACAAGCACAAGAGAACATGCTATGAGTGACTCGCTGACCTCGGCTTTTTGGAAGAACTTTCTCGGTAGTTCTCCCATTTGGTATAAGAAAACAATTATCGCTTTTTTGATTCTAAACCCGATTCTACTGATATTCGCTAACCCCTTTATCGCCGGCTGGGTGCTTATTGGCGAGTTTATCTTCACCCTGGCACTGGCGCTGAAGTGCTACCCTTTGCAGCCGGGGGGGCTACTGGCTATCGAGGCCGTACTGCTGGGCATGGCCAAACCCGAAACCGTGTACCACGAGGCGGCAGCCAACTTCGAAGTAATTCTCCTGCTGATGTTCATGGTTGCTGGAATTTACTTCATGAAGGAGCTTTTGCTTCATGTTTTTACTAAGATTTTGCTTGGTGTAAGATCAAAACTCCTGCTGTCTTTGCTGTTTTGCTTAGTGTCCGCGGTGCTGTCGGCTTTTTTGGATGCGCTGACCGTCACCGCTGTACTCATCAGCGTGGGCGTCGGCTTTTACGCGGTGTATCACAGGGTGGCCTCGGGTAAGCAAATTCGCGATGATGTCGACCACGATCACGGCGATGACGCCCATATCAATGAGTTGCATCGCGAGGATTTGGAAAAATTTCGAGCCTTTTTACGCAGTCTGTTAATGCACGGCGCAGTGGGTACAGCGCTCGGTGGCGTCTGCACCCTGGTTGGGGAGCCGCAAAACCTGCTGATCGGCACGGTTGTGGGCTGGGACTTCATGCACTTTGCGGTCAAAATGGCGCCGGTAACCGTACCGGTTTTAATCTGTGGTTTGGCGACCTGTCTGGCGGTAGAAAAACTGAAAATGCTCGGCTACGGCACCCAGCTGCCCGATACGGTGCGCGCTATTTTGGAAGACTATCAAGAAAGCCAGGCTGAGAACAACAACTCGCGCCTTACCGCGCGCCTATGGGTGCAGGGTGTTGTGGCAGCGATTTTGGTGATAGGCCTCGCCTTCCACCTGGCGGCGGTAGGCTTGATCGGTTTGATGGTGATTGTGCTGCTGACGGCCTTTAACGGCATTGTTTCTGAACATCAACTCGGCCACGCGTTTGAAGAGGCACTGCCCTTTACCGCGCTGTTGGTGGTGTTTTTTGCCATTGTCGCAGTGATTCATGAACAACATCTGTTCAAGCCGGTGATTGACACCGTCCTGGCCATGAACGCAGAGATTCGCCCCCCCATGTTCTTTCTGGCCAACGGCATTTTGTCAATGATTTCCGATAATGTGTTCGTCGCTACGGTATACATCAATGAGGTAAAGGCGGCGCTGGATCAGGGTGTGATTAACCGCGAGGAATTCGAGCAACTGGCCGTTGCCATTAATACCGGCACCAACTTACCCAGTGTTGCCACGCCCAACGGTCAGGCGGCGTTTCTGTTCCTGCTGACTTCTGCGTTGGCGCCGCTGATTCGCCTGTCCTATGGCCGTATGGTGCTGATGGCTCTGCCCTACACCTTTGTACTGGGCGTGGTGGGCTTCCTGTCGGTTATGTATTTTATTTAAGTCGTATCCGCTTCGCGGTCCCCTTGCCCTGCGAGGGGGTCCCTCACCACAGCACCTTTCCCGCCGTTTTTTCGATGGTAGCAAGCAGCTCGGCATGGGCTTTTAGCTCGGCCTCGCTGGCGGTGATAATTTTTAGTGGCGGGCGCTCAGCACTGACGCGGCGAATGGCTTCGCCACCGCCCGCTGCGCTGCCGTGCTCATCCATGGCCAGGCTCAAGGAGGTCTGGCCGCCGGTCATCGCGAGGTAGACGTCCGCCAGAATCTCCGCGTCAAGCAGCGCACCGTGCAGTTCGCGCTGGGCGTTGTCCACACCGTACCGCGTGCACAGCGCGTCAAGATTGTTGCGCTGACCGGGGTGTTTTTGCCGCGCCATCACCAGCGAATCGACCACGCGGCAGC
>PDSN01000136.1 GCA_002748505.1 Gammaproteobacteria bacterium
CTTTTTTCGAGGCGTTTCTCATTTTTCCTTTGCGGGTAATGCGAAACTTCAGGCCGCCTCTACAGACACCTTCCCGTTTGCTCATTGAAGGTAGCGCCCTCAAAACAAACGCAGCTGTTATTAACCTGGCACTGGCCTTTAATGCCGGTTTCGTCGGGGTTGGCGTTACACATAGAATGGTCTGGATAAATGCAGGCGATGACCACACATTTACGCAGTGACTCATCTTTTCGAAAACCCTCTCTACACTCACAGCTGTTGTCCGCAGTGCATACTCCCATTAAAACAGATAAGCTTTCATCGCCATTGCACAAGGAATCCATACCGTCATGACACTCAGGCGGCTCGCACTTGCCCGTTTCTTCGTTGCGTGGAGTATTTGCCGGGCAGTCGCACTGCCCGTTCGCCTGGCATACACCGTAAATCGCTGATATTTCGCCGGAAGCATTACAGCTTTGATCCTGGCCGACAACACAATCTGCCGGTTCGCATTTTCCGGTTTCTTCGTTAAGCTCAAAACCCAGGAAACACTCACAGCGCCGCTCCGTTGTACACTGACCATAAGCCCAGGGACTGTTTGGTGTAGAGCTGCATGTTTTGTCGTTACCATATTCGCAGGCAGTTGACTCACATTTTCCGGTTTCTTCATTTAGGATAGACCCCGCACCACACACGCACTGCCCATTGGATTGGCATACCCCGGAAATCACTGACAGCTCCGCAGACGCATTGCAGCTTTGATCTTGACCAAAAACGCAATTTGTGGGCGCACATTTGCCCGTTGTTTCATCGCGTTCAAAACCGGAGTAACACTCGCACTGACCACTTGTGGTACAGGCGCCATACACATTGTTACTATCTGTCAGCACCGCACTACACGTTTGATCCTGCCCATAAACACAGTCGGGCATTCGGCACTTACCGGTCTCCTCATCTATCACAAAGCCCGCATTGCACTCGCACTGCCCGTTGGCAAGACACACACCCGACAGCGCAGACATCTCCGGCGAGGCATTGCAGGTTTGATCCTGCCCTACAGTGCATGCGGCTTCGGGCGGCGAACTGTCCAGACGGGTATCATGCGAATCGCTGAAACAACCCGGCAGCGTCACCAACAGCAACGCAAGATATAGAAAGCGTAAAACGTCTTAGAGAAATCATACTAAACACTCCTTTTTCCTCAACCTGCTTGTATTTGTGCATGGTTTTACCTGTTTGCTGGTCTTAGACTTTATCAGATCGTCAATGGTCATTTTGTAGGTCTTGGTTGATGTCCTGCAGACTTTGTCCAATCCTTTAAGTGCAAAAGATGTTGGACGTTGTAAAATGCCTTATCGCTAGTGATTAAGACGGTTTTAGCGGCAACAGAGTGAGCAGCTATTAACATATCCATAGCACCCAGTGGTTTGCCTTCATTTTCACAGGCCGTTCTCAAGCTGGCATAAGACTCCGCCGCGTCAGAATCCCACGGTAAAATATCTACTCGAAGTAAAAACTCTTTGACGGCTACCGCCAATCGTTTCGCTTCTGGCTTTCTGGCGACGCCTCGCAGTAGTTCTGCTTGAGTGATCGCGGAAATGCACACATTGGCCATTGGTACTTTGAGCAACTGCTCCCTGATTTCTACAGGCTCACCTTTAATAATGTAGCTGGCCGTATTGGTGTCGAGCATATAACGTTGTTGTTCCATCAGAACAAATCTCTGTCTTTTATGGCTTCGTTGTCTCTGTTGGACATAAAGTCATCAGGAACATCGATGGATTCCATCATTTTGAAAAAGTCCTCCCAGTTACCTGGCTTTTTCGAAATGATCACATCACCCGTTTCGGGATCTCTACGGACAAATACCTCATCGCAATCGAACCGATAATTAGCAGGCAGTTGAACGGCCTGGCTTTGGCCATTCACAAATAATTTCGCTGTATGTTTCATGTAATGCCTCTCCATTTCGGTCTGGGTGCTCTTGCACAGCGAAACATCGCTGCTAACTCCGCTTCGACATTTTCTTGATTAGATGACATCTGTTTGTTCATCGTTTCACCAGCCTGCGGGTCTGTGATGTTGTGTTCAGTGGCTGTTGTACTGAGTATAGCATCGTCGCATTACAAAAAAAGGCTTCCTATTGCCGCTACCTTAACCCGGATATTTCACCAGTAAATGGAATTTTCGGAAACAAAGGCCTTCGAGCGTTGTTCAAATACCATGAAAAGCGTAGCCATAGCCACGGTTTGAATGATTTTGGACAAGGTTCGAAGTCATTTTTTCGAAATAGGCACAATTTGCGCATTTGCTCTTGTTGGTGTGTGCGGCTTAACCCATTGATATTATTGCGTAATATAGTGATGGTCGCCGTACTGGTGAAATATCCGGGTCAGCTGCAACTGCCGAACCCGGCACTGCGTGCTCAAAACGTCGCGCCGCGTCACTGGCGTTGCGACAACGCCGTAAGGCTCTCGTGCAAGGGAGGGCTCGCCGCCATCTATGCAACGCGATACAAGCATAGTCGACAGGGCGTGAATTAGGTAAACTGTCTCCAAATAACTCCCAGGGATGCCGACATGAACCCGAATTATCTGGATTTTGAACAGCCCATCGCCGAGTTGGTGGTAAAAATTGAAGAGCTGCAGCACGTCAGTTCCGACAACGACATCAACCTGGCCGATGAAATCGAAACACTGCGTAACAAGAGCAATAAGCTCACCGAGAAGATCTTTGCCAACCTGAGCGCCTGGGATATTGTAAAAGTGGCCCGCCACCCCCAGCGCCCCTACGCGCTGGATTATATTCCCCGCATTTTTACCGAGTTTGATGAGCTGCACGGCGACCGTCATTTTGGCGATGACAAGGCGATTGTCGGTGGTGTGGCGCGCCTTAACGGTGAGCCGGTGATGGTGATTGGGCAGGAAAAAGGCCGTGCCGTGAAGGATAAGGTGTTGCGCAATTTCGGTATGCCAAAGCCTGAGGGGTATCGCAAGGCCCTGCGTTTGATGGAAATGGCCGAGCGCTTCAAAATGCCGGTGATTACCCTGATCGACACGCCTGGGGCGTATCCTGGCATCGATTCTGAAGAGCGTGGTATTAGTGAATCCATCGCCCAGAATCTCGCGGTGATGTCCCGTCTTAACACACCGATTATCTGTGTGGTGATTGGCGAAGGCAGCTCTGGCGGCGCCTTGGGTATTGGTATTGGCGATCACCTGGCCATGTTGCAGTACTCTACCTATTTTGTGATTTCGCCGGAAGGTTGTGCCAACATCATCTGGAAAACCACCGAGGCGGCGCCCGATGCGGCGCAGGCTATGGGGGTGACTTCGTCGGTGCTGGAGAGTTTAGGCATAGTCGATGCCACCATTGAAGAGCCCCTGGGCGGCGCGCATCGCGATATCAAGCTGATGTCCGAGCGAATTCAAGCCCACCTCATCACCGAACTTGGCAAGTTAAAAGCCATGCCGATGGATGAAATGCTGGAACAGCGCTATCAGCGTTTGATGTCTTACGGTAATTAGCGCCGCTTTGTCAGTCAGACTGACGCAAAGGGAATTGCCAGCGCTGCTTGAGCGGCAACTGGCGCCCCATCTCAGGGCAGGGCGTTGGTGTTTGGCTTACTCCGGCGGCCTGGATTCCTCGGTGTTGTTACACCTGCTTGCAGCCTATCGACAAAACCACCCGGCTGCGCCACCGCTTCACGCCATTCATGTCAACCACCAGTTACAGGAGGCAGCAACTGATTGGGCGGCGCATTGCCAGCGCCAGTGCGATGCCTTGGGCATTTCGCTCACTGTTCAGTCTGTCCAGGTTGATACCGGCAAAGCCAGTCTGGAAGCTGCCGCGCGCGAGGCGCGGTTTGCCTGCTTTGAGTCATTGCTTGGCGATGGGGACGTTCTGCTGCTGGCTCATCATTTAGACGATCAGGTTGAGACATTTTTTCTGCGCGCCTTGCGCGGGGCGGGCGCGAGTGGTTTGGCGGGAATGCCGCCGATGCGCTTACTCGGTAGAGCTGTTTTGTTAAGACCGCTGTTGGGCGCGCCGCAAGGTGCGCTGCAAGACTACGCCACTTACCACAAGCTCGCTTTCGTGGACGACCCCAGCAATCACAGCGCGCAGTTTGATCGCAGTTACCTGCGCACCGAGGTGCTGCCTTTGTTTGAGGCGCGCTGGCCCGCCTACCGTCAGACCATCAGCCGAGCGATGGGGCATTTGCGCGATATGGCGCCAGATACGCCCATGCTCACGCCCTGTTGCTCGGTACTGGGTGATCCCGGCGTTTCCGTGGCGGGCATTGCCAGTTTGACGGACGCGCAACTCAGCCAGGCTTTGCGTAGCTGGCTTAGCAGTGAAGGTTTGATGATGCCCAATGCCGCGGCACTTGGGGAATTTGTACGCCAGTTGCGTTTGGGTGATGTCAGTCACGCCCGGTTGCAAACCAGTGCCTGGCTTATACAGCATTACGATGACGCAGTGTATCGCCTGCCACCTGAGACCGATCTTCCGGGCAGCACCACTGTTGCGCCGGGCAAACCCTGCCCGTGGGCGGGGCGAGAACTGGCACTTGTGCCCTGTGCCGTGGGTGAGGTGGGCATTCTGCCAGAACAGGCGCTGTCGTTAACAGCGCGCCGCGGCGGCGAACGCTGTCGTCTGCACGGTCATAGCGTGCGCAGACCGCTTAAAAAAATACTACAGGAGCTGCGGGTTCCGCCCTGGTGGCGTGAACGCCTGCCCCTGGTATACGCGGGCGATGAGCTTGTCGCCATTGCCGATTTACAGTGGTGTGACAGCGCCCTGGTGGGCAAAACCCAGCCGGGTGAACGCCGTTTTTCCCTGGTATGGCGGCGTGGGAATTAACCCGGATGTTTCACCAGTAAATGGAGTTTTCGGACAAAAGGACGAAGAAGCTTGTTCAAACATCATGAAAAGCGTAGCTATAGCTACGGTTTGAATGATTTTGGACAAGATTCGAAGTCATTTTTATTCGGCGCGTCCATGCGCCTCACCCCTGCGGGGCTATCGTGAACACTTTCCCGAAGAAATTTTTTCGAAAAACCATTTCACCCCATTCCTGTGCAGCGTGTCTGGCTCGACTGAGGCGCTGCTGCATCCCCAAAAATTGATGAAAAAGGCCTATCATGACGCGATATGTGTTTGTTACTGGTGGAGTGGTATCCTCATTGGGCAAAGGTATCGCTGCGGCATCGCTGGCGGCGGTGCTGGAGGCGAGGGGACTGAAAGTTACCCTGCTCAAACTCGACCCCTATATCAATGTCGATCCCGGCACCATGAGTCCGTTCCAGCACGGCGAGGTGTTCGTTACCGACGATGGTGCGGAAACCGATTTGGACCTCGGTCACTACGAGCGCTTTACCCACACCACCATGCGCAAGACCAATAATTTCACCACCGGCCGTGTGTATAACACCGTACTGCGCAAAGAGCGCCGCGGTGACTACCTGGGTGGCACGGTGCAGGTTATTCCCCATATCACCGATGAAATCAAGCGTCGCATTGTGCTCGGCGCTGCGGGTGTTGATGTGGCGGTGGTGGAGATTGGCGGCACGGTAGGCGATATAGAGAGCCTGCCGTTTTTGGAGGCTGCACGTCAGCTCAAAGTCGAGCTGGGTCCATCCCGCGCTTTGCTTATGCACTTAACCCTGGTGCCCTATATCGCCACCGCTGGCGAAATTAAAACCAAGCCCACACAGCACTCGGTAAAAGAACTGCGCTCCATAGGCTTGCAGCCGGATATTTTGCTGTGCCGTTGCACCGTGGACATTGACGACGGCGCACTGCGCAAAATTGCGCTATTTACCAATGTGGAACAACGCGCGGTTATTCCCTTACTGGACGCCGATTCCATCTACCGTATTCCCGGTGCCTTGCACCGCCACGGTCTCGACCAGGTGGTGGTAGAGCGCTTCCAGTTGGATTGCCCGCCCGCTGAACTCAGTGAGTGGGATGCGGTGCTGGAGGGTGAATTCAACAAAAGCGCAGGCACCGTGCGTGTGGCGATGGTGGGTAAATACATGGATTTACTCGATGCCTACAAATCCCTTAACGAAGCGCTCAAACACGCTGGCATCCAAACGCACGCCAAGGTGGAAGTGGACTATATTGACGCAGAAGACATTGAGCGCGATGGTGTCGCCCTGCTTGCCAATGCTGATGCGATTCTCGTGCCGGGCGGGTTCGGTGATCGCGGTGTAGAGGGTAAAATTTTAGCGGTGCAATACGCGCGGGAAAACAATATTCCGTTTATGGGGATCTGCCTGGGTATGCACGTTGCCCTGATTGAATACGCGCGCAATGTTTGTGGACTCAAAGGCGCGCATTCTACGGAAATGCAAAGACACACCGAGCACCCCATTGTCGCCCTGATTACAGAGTGGGAAAACGAAGACGGCACCACCGAGCAGCGCCATGAACAGTCTGATCTCGGTGGTACCATGCGTTTGGGTGCGCAGCTTTGCCACCTGGAGCCGGGCAGTCGTGTGCACAAGCTGTATGGCTCCGATGACATCAAAGAGCGTCATCGTCACCGCTATGAGGTCAACAATCGCTATGTGCCGCGTTTACAAGAGGCGGGCATGAGCGTTGTCGGCTGGTCGGCGGATCGCAAGCTGGTTGAAATGGTTGAATTGCCCGATCACCCCTGGTTTGTGGCCTGCCAGTTTCACCCGGAATTTACCTCGCGTCCGCGCGGCGGTCACCCCTTGTTTACCGGTTATATCGAGGCGGCGCTCAATCACAGCCGCGCTAAGGCAGAGGACTTGTCATGACGGATTCACAGGTGAAGGTTCGCGATATTACCATTGCCAATGATGCGCCCTTTGTGCTGCTCGGCGGGGTCAACGTGCTGGAAAACCAGGACTTCGCGCTCAAGGTGGCCGAGCACTATGTCGAGGTATGCCGCCGCCTGGATATTCCCTATGTGTTTAAAGGCTCTTTTGACAAGGCCAATCGCTCCTCTATTCACTCCTACCGCGGCCCCGGACTCGACGAGGGTTTGGAAATACTGGCAGTGGTAAGCCGCGAATTTGATGTACCGGTGATTACCGATGTGCACGAACCAGAGCAGGCCGCGCCGGTGGCCGAGGTCTGTGAGATTATTCAGCTGCCCGCATTTTTAGCGCGGCAGACGGATTTGGTCGCGGCAATGGCAGCCACTGGCGCAGCCATCAATGTTAAAAAGCCGCAGTTTTTGAGCCCGTCGCAAATGGGTAATGTTGTGGAGAAAATCAATAGCTGCGGGAATGAGAAGGTAATGGTGTGCGAGCGTGGTAGTAATTTTGGCTACGACAATCTCGTGGTGGACATGCTGGGCTTTGGCGTGATGCGAAAAGCCTGCGGCGATGCGCCGATGATTTTTGATGTCACCCATGCCCTGCAATGTCGCGACCCAGGCGGCGCGGCTTCGGGTGGCCGTCGTTCGCAGGTGGCCGAGCTGGGTCGAGCCGGTCTTGCGGTAGGACTTGCGGGTTTGTTTTTGGAAGCGCATCCCAACCCTGAAAAAGCCCTGTGCGATGGTCCAAGTGCTTTGCCGCTTGATAAACTGGAGCCCTTTTTAACTCAGATGAAGCAGGTCGATGAGCTGGTAAAAAATCAGCCTGCTTTATCCATTGATTAGTAACACATTGACCAGGAGAGATACATGACAGCAATTAAGAGTGTACGTGCTTTTGAAGTATTGGATTCGCGCGGAAATCCCACCGTGGAAGCGGATGTGACCTTGGAATCGGGTGTTGTCGGTTCGGCCTGTGCGCCCTCTGGTGCGTCAACTGGTTCGCGTGAAGCCCTGGAACTGCGCGATGGCGATAAAAGCCGGTATCTTGGCAAAGGTGTGCAAAACGCGGTAGCGAATGTCAATGGCGCGATTAACGATTTGCTGGTGGGTGCGGATGTGACTGATCAGCGCGCGCTGGATCAGGCCATGATCGATGCCGATGGCACGGACAACAAAGCCAAATTTGGTGCCAACGCCATTTTGGCGGTATCACTGGCGGCGGCCAAAGCGGCAGCGGCTGAGCGCAAAATTCCTTTGTATCGCCATATTGGTGAATTAAGCGGTACCAGCGAGTTCACCATGCCCGTGCCGATGATGAACATTTTGAACGGCGGTGAGCACGCCGATAACAATGTGGATATTCAGGAGTTTATGGTGCAGCCTGTGGGTGCGCCAAGTTTCGCCGAAGCGCTGCGAGCCGGTGCAGAAATTTTCCACAGCTTGAAAAAAGTGCTGTCTAAGCAGGGTTTAAATACAGCGGTAGGTGACGAGGGTGGTTTTGCGCCCAATCTGCCGTCCAACGAAGCGGCATTGGAGGTCATCGCCGAAGCGGTGAGTCAAGCTGGCTATAAACTGGGTGACGATATTACCCTGGCGCTTGATTGCGCGGCCTCCGAGTTTTATGCTGACGATATGTATGACCTAAGCGGTGAAGGCAAGCGCTACAAGCCCGCCGAATTTGTTGACTATCTGGCCGATCTTGCAGCGCGCCATCCGATTATTTCCATTGAGGACGGCATGGATGAAAGCGATTGGGATGGTTGGAAATTACTGACTGAAAAAATTGGCGATAAATTACAATTAGTGGGCGACGATTTATTCGTGACCAACACCCGTATTTTACAAGAAGGCATCGACAAAAACATCGCCAACTCCATTTTGATTAAATTCAACCAGATCGGCAGCTTGAGTGAAACCCTAGACGCCATCAATATGGCAAAGGCCGCGGGTTATACGGCGGTGATTTCGCACCGCTCTGGCGAAACCGAAGACACGACCATTGCCGATTTAGCCGTGGCTACCGCAGCGGGACAGATTAAAACCGGTTCCCTGTGCCGCTCTGATCGCGTTGCCAAATACAACCGCTTGCTGCGTATCGAAGCGGAACTGGCAGGTAAGGTCGCCTATCGCGGTCGCGCCGAATTTCGCTTGTAAGAACGCGCCAGGGTGACGTGAGTGATGCGGATACTGGTAGCGACCTTGCTGCTGTTATTGCTGGCATTGCAATACCGTCTTTGGTTTGGTGCAGGCGGGGTGGCAGAGCTGCACCGCCTGCGCGCGCAGGTGGACGAACTCAGCCAGACCAACGAGCAACTAAGCGAACGCAACGCGGCGCTTGAGCGCGATGTCCGAGAATTAAAAACAGGTACCGCAGGTATCGAACAACGGGCTCGCACGGATTTTGGCATGATTGCTAAGGACGAAGTATTTTATCAAGTGGTAGAGCCGGAACAAAAAACCGCGGCGGGTGATGGGGATGCACGCGAATAAGTCGCGTATCTGGGGTGTGATTCCCGCTGCGGGCATTGGTGCGCGCATGGGTGGCGATGTCCCCAAGCAGTATTTGCCCCTTGCCGGCGCCAATGTGATACAGCATAGCCTGCGGGTGTTATTGGCGACGGATTGCTGTCAGCAAATAGTGCTGGCGCTTCACCCCGACGACGATGGTCACAATCTCGGTGACTTTGCTGAACATCCCAGGGTATTGCGCACAAGCGGCGGTGCCGAACGCAGCGATTCCGTATTGCACGCCCTGCAGGCTCTTGCAGGCATTGCTGGCGACGAGGACTGGGTGCTGGTGCACGATGCCGCGCGTCCCTGTGTGCAGGCGCAGCATATCTTGCGTTTGGTGGAATATACTCGCCAATCGGGTTGCGGCGCGATTTTAGCAACGCCTGTGGTGGATACTGTTAAGCGCAGTTTTGATGAACGCTGTGTCACTGAAACACTTGATCGCAGTGAGCTGTGGTGCGCGCAGACGCCCCAGTGTTTTCCGTTGCTGGCGCTGCGCGATGCGCTGCAAAGTGCCAGGAACGCAAATATCGCCATTACCGATGAAGCCTCCGCCATGGAGTGGGCGGGGCATCCCGTGCATCTGGTTAAGGGCGCGGCGAGCAATTTGAAAATCACCTATCCGGAGGATCTGGCCTTGGCCGACTGGTATTTAACACAAGCCCTGCAAGCCTCAGAGAGCTAAACAGATGGATATGCGAATAGGGCATGGCTACGACGTACACCGTTTTGGCGAAGGTGACCACATTGTCATAGGCGGTGTACACATTCCTCACAGTGCGGGTCTGATCGCGCACTCCGATGGGGACGTGCTGCTGCACGCTGTGTGTGATGCGGTGCTAGGTGCTCTAGGGCGGGGTGATATCGGCCGGCACTTTCCCGACACCGACCCGGCGCTTGCGGGGGTGGACAGTCGCGTATTGCTGCGTGAGGTGATCGCGTATATGCGTGAGCAGGACTATCGCCTGTGCAATCTCGATTGCACCATCGTAGCGCAGAAACCGCGTATGGCCGAGCACATTCCCGCGATGCGCGACAACCTGGCGGCGGACTTTGCAACGCCTGTGCACAGGCTCAATGTCAAAGCTACTACCACCGAGAAGCTGGGTTTTGCAGGGCGCGAAGAGGGCATCGCAGCTTATGCCGTGGTGCTGCTGGCGAAGCAGCAACGCGATGATGTTTGATTATGCCCATGCCTGGCGGGCACTTGGCGCAACCGCTGTGCTGCGGCGGGATGTCAGCCATTTTGTTGTGCATGAGGAGTTGGGTTTTGCTCTGTCTGGCGAGGGAGAGCACTCTTTTCTGTATGTGGAAAAAATCAATCTCAATACCGCTCAGGTGCAGGAGATTCTGGCAAATTTTGCGGGTGTTGCTTTAAAAGACGTGGGTTATAGCGGGATGAAGGACCGGCGCTCGATAGCGCGTCAATGGTTTAGTGTGTGGTTGCCCGGCAAACCAGACCCCAACTGGAGCGATCTTGAGCAACAGCACTCGATCAGGGTGCTTGAGTGTGAGCGCCATCACCGCAAACTGAAGCTTGGCGTGCATCGGCGCAATCATTTTGAGTTGATACTGAGCAATTTTCGCGGCGATAGAGATGCAGTTGATATGCGCTTGCACGCCATCAAAACCCAGGGCTTTCCCAACTATTTTGGTGAACAGCGTTTTGGGCGAAACGGCAGTAACTATCAGCGCGCTTTGCGCTTAATAGGCGGTGGCAGTTTGCGCAAAATACCACGCCCCAAGCGCAGTTTGTATTTGTCTACTTTACGCAGTGCACTGTTTAATCACATGTTGAGCGATCGTGTGGCCCAGGGGCGCTGGCAGCAGTTACAAGTAGGCGACGTGGCGCAACTCAATGGCAGTAGCTCGGTGTTCAGTGTGGAGTATCTCGATGAAACGGTGACACATCGGCTGTTGGAGCAGGATATTCACCCAGCGTTGCCCCTTTGGGGGCGCGGCGACAGTCTTGCCAGTGGTAGAATCGCCACGGAACAGGCGGCGCTGGCGCACTTTGACGGTATTGGGGATTTTTTAATACAAAAAAATCTGAAACTCGCTTATCGCGCAATGCGTGCATCAGCGGATGACTTTTCCTGGACATTTTGTGATGATGCCAGCCTGCGCTTGGTGTTTGCGCTGGGTCGAGGAAGTTTTGCCACTGCCCTGTTGCGTGAAGTGGTGGATTATCAGGTACAACAGGAGCAGCTAACAGGTGGTGACGGCGGTGAATAAGGTGAATGTTCGAGGCATTGGTATGACCTCCCAGCGCACGCGTGAGCGTTTGGTGCAGCGTCTTGCGGAGCGTGGCATCAGCCATCCGGGCGTGTTGAATGCTATCCGCACGACACCCCGGCACCTGTTTCTGGATGAGGCCATGGCCCATCGCGCCTACGAAGATTGCGCCCTGCCCATCGGTTACAACCAGACCATTTCACAGCCCTATATTGTCGCCCTGATGACCCAGCTGGCCCTGTCTGGAGGGCGCTGTAAGCGTGTGCTGGAAGTGGGCACGGGCTGTGGCTACCAGACTGCCGTGCTTGCGCCATTGGTGGATGAAGTCTGTACCATCGAGCGAATCAAGCCCCTGCAAGAGCGCGCCAGGCGTTTGCTGCGTTCACTAAAACTGCGCAATATACGTTTTGCCCACGGCGATGGTTTTCAAGGTTGGCAGGGTGAGGGCGGTTTCGATGCGATTGTGACCACCGCCGCGCCCCAGCGCATTCCCGACCCCCTGCTGGAACAATTAGCGCCGGGGGGGCGTCTGGTTATTCCGGTGGGTGAGGTGACGCAGGAGTTGCGACTGGTCACTAACACCCCCGAAGGTTTTAAGACCGAGGTCGTAGAAGCTGTGCGGTTTGTGCCGCTGGTGCCGGGGGTTCAGCGTTGATGAGTGCATCGAATTTCTCCAGTATCGGTGTGTTTTTGCGCGGGATGTTAATGGGCGCCGCAGATGTTGTGCCCGGTGTTTCCGGCGGCACAATGGCGCTGATTACGGGGATATACACCACCTTGCTCGCCAGTGTGCGCGCTTTTGATCTTGAGGCACTGCGCCTGTTGTTGGCGGGCGAGTTCAAGGCCCTCTGGCAGCACGTGAATGGCTGCTTTTTACTGGCACTGCTTGCGGGTATTGGTACCAGTGTTTTAACCATGGCGCGCGGTATCAGTTATTTACTTGTGCATCACCCCGTGCCCTTGTGGGCTTTTTTCTTCGGCTTGATTTTGGCCTCGGCGATCGCTTTGCTGTTTCATGTTATGCGTTGGGGTCCCGCTGCGATTCTGGCGTTAATAGCGGGCACAGCGATTGCGCTGTTTATCAGCTTATCCTCGCAAATACAGCTGGGTGGTGGCTTGTTTGGCGTTTTTGTTGCCGGATTTATCGCCATTTGCGCAATGATTTTGCCGGGTATTTCCGGCAGTTTTATTTTGCTGTTACTGGGTATGTACGCGCCGGTACTGGCGGCGGTTTCGCGTTTTGATTTGCCCTATATGGCCGTGTTTGCCGTCGGTGCGGCGGCGGGCTTAATGTGTTTTTCCCGCCTGTTGTATTTTTTACTGCGCCGCTTTGTCGATACCACCATGGCAATGCTCAGCGGTTTTTTATTTGGTTCACTGGCGGTGGTTTGGCCTTGGAAGGAAGTGCTGCAATGGACTACTGACCGCCACGGCGAACCGAAAGTGGCGCAGCAGATTCCCGTATTGCCCGAGCGTTTTGCCGAGCTTGGTGGACAGCCGCAGTTGTGGTTGTGCCTGGGGCTTGCGGTGATTGGTGCGGTGCTTGTCTGGCAATTGGAGAGTCGCTATGGGCGCAAGCTCAATGTGTAAGCGGCTGTGCCGGGTGGGATAGCGGTGCCTGGCCGCGGTCTTGCCCTGCTGTTAATCGCCTGCCTTGCGGGATGTGCTTCCAATTACCGGGCGCCGGTGGATGTGCGCGGCGGCCCCTACGCCGCGCCGGTAAAAACCTATGTGGGCAGACAGCCAGATGCGTACACGGTGCAGCGCGGCGACACCCTCTATTCCATTGCTTTTCGGTTTGGTTTGGACTATCGCAGCCTGGCAAAGCTCAACGGCATCGGCTACAACTACGCCATTTTCCCCGGCCAACGCCTGCGTCTGAAAGGTGCCTATCCCCGCACTTCTTCCGCGTACGCCAGTCGCAGTAGCGGCAGCACAGCTAAAAAAGCGCTGCCAAGGCGCAGCGCAACAAGAACACCAGCGGTTAACAAAATCGGCACAGTGCCAACAAGAACCGCGGCAAAACCAGCGCGTAAGCCTGTGTCAGCTAACGCCAAAAAACCAAGGCAAAGCCAGGTCTCTCGCACCAGCAACACATGGCGCTGGCCCTCTTCGGGTAAGGTGGTCAGAAGTTTTTCTTCCACCGTGCACAAGGGCATCGATATCGGTGGGCGTCTCGGCGACAGCGTGCGTGCCGCAGCGCCCGGGCGAGTGGTTTACGCCGGCAGTGGTATCGTTGGTTTGGGCAAACTCATCATTATCAAACATGACACGCGCTATCTGAGCGCCTACGGCCACAATGATCGTTTGTTGGTCAGTGAAGGAGCAAAAGTCAGTGCCGGTCAGGTCATTGCCCGCAAAGGCAGTAGCGGCACTGATAGCGTCAAACTGCACTTTGAAATTCGCAAAGAAGGCACACCAATAGACCCGCTGGGTTTGTTGCCGAGGCGGTAGATCACAACCCGGATATTTCACCAGCACGGCGATCTCTCCATCATTGTTCCTTTAATATCAATGAGTTACTCGATGAATGACGGCCTCGACAAGTGTGCAAGCTGTACCTTAATGGCTTTTCGAAAAAATGACTTCGAATCTACCTTCTTCGTCCTTTTGTCCGAAAACTCCATTTACCGGCGAAATGTCTGGGTTAGCGCTGCAGCAACTCGATTTTATTTGGCTGGCCGCGCCATTTTTCGGCCTCGGGCATTTGCTCTTTCATCTCGGTGATGTTTGGCCAGACCTCGGCGAGTTCGGCATTGAGTTCGATGAAGGCGATTTGATCTTCGGGTATTTCGTCTTCCGAGAAAATAGCGTCGATCGGGCATTCCGGCTCGCACAGCGCACAGTCGATGCACTCGTCCGGGTGGATGACAAGGAAGTTAGGGCCTTCGTAAAAGCAATCTACCGGACACACTTCTACGCAGTCTGTGTGTTTACAGTTAATGCAATCTTCACCGACAACAAATGCCATGGTCGTTCTCAAGTCCTACAGGTGTTTTAACGTGGGGGCGCGTATTCTACAACGCCGAGGCTGTATTTGCGAACGCAATAGGGCGGAAACCGGTTGATTTTCTTTGCAATAGCGCGGCTTTTGGGGAGGTTTTTATACCGATGATTTCTAACCATATAGCCAAACATCTTTCTCCTTCCCAGGCGCGGCAACTAACCCGGATATTTCACCAGTACCGCGATCACTCGTTTATTGTTTAATAATATCAGTGAGTTATGCCGAAAATGCCGGTAGCAAGAAATGTGCAAACTGTGCCTGTTTCGAAGAAATTGTCCCGAAAAATTCATTTGCTCGTGAAATATCCGGGTTAAACGTCCCGCTGCGCATCCTCTTGTAATTCATATAACAATGCCAGCGCATCGCGCGGTGTGGTGTTGTCCAAGTCCAGCGCCCGCAACTGTTCCAATACCGGGTGTGGCGTGCTGGCAAACAGGTCGGATTGACAGGGCGTTACCACGGTGGCGCTTGATTCTGTGGGCTTGTTGCTCTCAAGCGCGGTCAGCTTTTCTTTTGCCGCGGCCAGCACATTGGCCGGAATACCCGCCAGTTTTGCCACTTGCAGGCCGTAGCTGCGGTTGGCGGGGCCCTCTTGAATCTGGTGCAAAAACACGATGTGGTCGCGGTGTTCGGTGGCATCCAGGTGTACGTTAACCAGGCCATCGACCTGCTCTGGCAGGGCGGTCAGCTCAAAATAGTGGGTGGCAAACAGGGTGTGGGCTTTAACCTGCTGCGCCAGTTCCACCGCGCAGGCCCAGGCGAGGCTGAGGCCGTCGAAGGTGGATGTGCCGCGGCCAATTTCGTCCATCAATACCAGGCTGTGTGGTGTGGCATTGTGCAAAATATTTGCCGTTTCAGTCATTTCCACCATAAAGGTCGAACGACCGCTGGCCAGATCATCCGACGAGCCGATGCGGGTAAAAATCCTGTCGACCGGGCTTAGCCGCACTGCGGCGGCGGGTACAAAACTGCCGACGTGGGCGAGCAATACGATCAGGGCGTTTTGCCGCATATAGGTCGATTTACCCCCCATATTGGGACCGGTGATTAACAGCATACGGCGCTTGTTATCGAGCAGGGTGTCGTTGGGAATAAACGGTGAATCCAGCACTTGCTCAACCACCAGATGGCGACCGCCGCTGATGTCCAGCAGTGACTCGCTGTCCACAAATTGTGGTCGGCAAAGGTTCAGGCTCTGGGCGCGCTCGGCGAGTGTGGCCAGTACATCGAGCTGCGACACCGCAGCGGCACTTTGTTGCAGTGCGGCTAAATCCTCGTTGAGAGTGTCCAGCAAGGCCTCATAGAGGGCTTTTTCCCGCGCGAGGGCGCGGCTTTTGCTGGACAGGGCTTTATCCTCAAAGGTTTTCAGCTCCGGTGTGATAAAGCGCTCGGCATTTTTTAAGGTCTGGCGGCGAATATAGTGTGTTGGTGCCTGCTCGGCTTGAGCGCGACTGATTTCAATATAGTAGCCGTGGACGCGGTTGTAACCCACTTTGAGTGTGGCAATGCCGGTGCT
>PDSN01000152.1 GCA_002748505.1 Gammaproteobacteria bacterium
GCTACAGAGGAGGTGTGTGGGCATATCTCATTAGGCTCTGAGGCCGATGTCAACGATGCGGTGGCGGCGGCGAAAAACGCCTTTGCCAGTTATGCTCACAGTTCTCGCGAGCAGCGTATAGCGATTTTGGAAGCCTGCATAGAAAGCTGTAAAAAATACTACCAGGAAATGGCCGAGGCGATTTCCTTAGAGATGGGAGCGCCGACCAAGCTTGCCTACAATGCACAAGCCTATTGCGGGCCGGCGCATTTAGAGGAGGCGCTGAGGGTATTAAAGGACTACGACTTTAGCGAAGCCAAAGGCAAGCATTTGTTAGTGAAAGAGCCTGTCGGTGTTTGCGGTTTGATTACACCCTGGAACTGGCCGGTGAATCAAATTGCCTGCAAAGTTGCGCCCGCGCTGGCGGTGGGGTGTACCGTGGTTTTGAAGCCCAGCGAGGTGGCACCGCTGTCCGCGTATGTCTGGGCAAAAATCATGCACGATGCGGGCGTACCCGCCGGCGTGTTCAATATGGTCAATGGCGATGGTGCGGGGGTTGGCACGGCGCTGTCAAAACACCCGGATGTGGACATGATGTCGTTTACCGGTTCAACCCGCGCGGGTGTCCTGGTGGCACAAAACGCCGCGCCGACTGTCAAGCGTGTGGTGCAGGAGCTGGGCGGCAAATCCGCCAATATTATTCTGGACGATGCCGATCTCGAAAAAGCGGTGAGTCATGGCGTGAAAGCCATGTATAACAACAGCGGCCAGTCCTGCAACGCGCCCTCACGCATGTTTGTGCCAGCAGACAAATTAGAACAGGCCGAGGCGATTGCTAAAGCCGTCACTGCAAAAGTGGTGGTAGGTGATCCGCAAGGGGAGGGCACCACCATGGGGCCAGTGGTTTCCAAAGTGCAGTTTGATCGCATTCAAGCGCTCATTGAAAAGGGCATTGCTGAAGGCGCGAGAGTGGTTTGTGGTGGTTTGGGTTTACCCGATGGTTTGGAGAAGGGCTATTATATTCGGCCCACGGTTTTTTCGGGGGTAAACAATGCCATGACTATTGCTCGGGAAGAAATTTTTGGCCCGGTGCTGGTGATGATTCCCTATGACACTGAGGCCCAGGCGGTACAAATGGCGAATGATACACCCTATGGTTTGGCCGCCTATGTGCAAAGTGGCTCGATCGAGCGCGCCCGTGAGATTGCCGCTAAAATTCGCGCGGGCAACATTTATATTAACGGTGCTTATGGTGGTTTTTCGATGCCCTTTGGCGGCTACAAGCAATCGGGTAATGGTCGGGAATGGGGCGAGCATGGCTTTACCGATTACCTGGAAATAAAAGCAATCTCAGGTTACAGCGAATAAACAGGAACCACAATGACACAGTTTGTTTTAGCGATTGATGAAGGTACCACCGGCGCAACGGCGGCTTTGATGGATCAAACCGGCCTTGTGCGCGCCAAGGCCAATGTTGAATTTCCACAAATTTATCCGCAACCTGGCTGGGTAGAACACGACCCGGAAGCTATTTGGGATGCAGTGCGCAAAGCTATTCGTGCGGTGCTTCGCAAAAAAGTGTGCAAGCCTGCACAGATTGCCGCCATTGGTATTACCAACCAGCGAGAAACGGCGCTATTGTGGGATAAAACCAGCGGTGAGGCGTTCCACAACGCGGTAGTATGGCAGTGCCGTCGCACCACGGATTTTTGCAACAGCTTAAAAGAAGCCGGTCATGAAAAAACGATTCGCGAAAAAACCGGCCTGGTGCTCGACCCGTATTTTTCCGCAAGTAAATACCGCTGGCTATTGAAAAATGCCAAAGGCGCAAAACAGGCTTTGCGCCAGGGGTCGGTATTGGCTGGCACCATAGACAGTTATTTGATCTGGCGTTTAAGCGCCGGTAGA
The DNA here is from genome assembly GCA_002748505.1 of Gammaproteobacteria bacterium. Taxonomy (GTDB): domain Bacteria; phylum Pseudomonadota; class Gammaproteobacteria; order Pseudomonadales; family Halieaceae. The sequence goes on from PDSN01000152.1 coordinate 1,888, forward strand.
GCGCATGTTACCGATATTTCCAACGCCTCGCGCACTTCGCTGATGAACCTTGCCACCGGTGCCTGGGATGATGAGCTGCTGGCTTTATTTGACGTGCCGCGCAGTATTTTACCGGCTATCGAGCCGTCCAGTGGCATTCTCGGTTATACCGAGGGTTTAGCCGAGCTGCCCGATGGTATTCCCATCGCCGGCGTTGCGGGAGATCAGCAGGCGGCGCTGTTTGGCCAGACCTGTTTTAATGTGGGCGAGGCAAAATGCACCTTTGGCACCGGCTCGTTTATTTTGATGAATACCGGTAAAGAGTTGCTGTTTTCCAACGCGGGCTTACTTTCTACGGTGGCCTGGCAGCTTGGTGATAGCAAGCCTGTCTATGCTCTGGAAGGCGGTGCATTTGTCTGCGGCGCCGCGGTGCAGTGGTTGCGAGACGGTTTGCAGATCATCAAAAAAGCGCCAGATGTGGAAAAACTCGCCGCTTCGGTGCCCGATCACGGTGGCGTGGAATTTGTCCCCGCACTCACCGGGCTTGGCGCGCCACATTGGGCGCCAGATGCGCGCGGTACCATCACCGGGTTAACCCGGGGCAGCACCCGCGCTCACATCGCTCGCGCGACCTTGGATGCCATTGCCCTGCAAAACGCGGAAATTTTGCAGGCGATGGAGCGGGATTTAGGTAAACGTATGAAACCGCTGCGCGTGGATGGTGGCGCCGCGGTAAATGATCTATTGATGCAGACCCAGGCCGATGTGCTCGGCAGGCGTTTGATTCGTCCCCGTTTGATCGAAACCACCGTGGCAGGGGCGTGCTATCTGGCCGGTTTGGGGGTTGGGCTGTGGCGTTCCAATGCCGAGTTGCGCAAGGTCTGGCAGGCGGATCGGGAGTTTACCGTGGCAATGAAACCCGCCGCCCGGCGCGGGCGTTTGGCATCCTGGCAAAAAGCCGTGCAGCGGGCCTTGTTGTAGCTTTACTCTTCCTCCGGGCAGGCGTTCATTTCCGCTGGCGGATTCGCCGCCAGGGAACCCAGCGCCAGCACCGCCTGGGTGCGTGAGTTGACCTTGAGTTTGCGCAAAATTTCAGTCATATGGGCTTTTATCGTCGCTTCTTTAACATTCAGTTCATAGGCAATTTGCTTGTTGAGCAGGCCCTCGGCAAGCATGGACAGCACTCTGAACTGCTGTGGTGTCAGGCTTGCCAATGCGTCGGCCACATCCAGTGATTGCATGCTGGCGCCCTGGCCGTCAGCGGTGAGGGTAGGGTGCAAGTTACGCTCGCCGGCGAGTACCTTTTGCAAACACTCGACAATACTGTCCATCTCTGCGGATTTGGTAACAAAGGCCGCCGCACCCAGGTCAATGGCCCGGCTCACCGTGTCGGGATGGGTGTTGGCGGAAATCATCACCACGGGCGTGTCCGGGTAATGACCGGTAAACCAGGACAGGGCGGAAAAGCCCAGCGCGCCGGGCATGTGTAAGTCGAGAATCAGTAAATCGAGTTCGCTGCCCGATTGTTCAGCCGCCTGTTGTATTTGATCGACATTGGCGGCCTCGATGATCTTTGCATCGGGCCATTGTTGGGCGATCACCTGCCGAATAGCGGCGCGGAACAAGGGGTGGTCATCGGCGATAATCAGTCGGAGTGTCATGAATGCTACCCTGCTTTATTGTTGATGCGCGGTGGTTTTTTGCCCTGCCGATTATACATGCAATCCACTGCTTTGTTAGACCTTGGTCGAGTCGCTGTGCGTTTTGACCGTGATTACAAAAGCAACGGGTTTATTGTGCTGTTACTCGGCTTCTGTAGTTTTCAGTGAAACCCCCGTTTTGGACAGTGCGACCAAAGTATAGCGGCACTTGCTGCGCGCCCGCTGCTATAGTGGCGGCGCTGTCGCGTGGTGTATGCACGACAATAGTTATAAATAATGATATCCACTGGAGGTGGTACCATGGCAAGAAAGCTATCGGAAGAACAGGCCAATGAATACTGGCGCCGAAATGTCTCGCTAATGATCAAGCTAATGGTAGTTTGGTTTGTCGTGAGCTTTGGCTGCGGCATTTTGTTGTTTGATGTGTTAAACGGTATTTCATTTGGCGGCTACAAACTTGGGTTCTGGTTCGCCCAGCAGGGGGCAATTTATGCATTTATGATAATCGTTTTCTTCTACGCCAATCGCATGGCGGCGTTGGATCGAGAGTTTGGCGTAGACGAATAATACGGAGTAAATCATGGAATTACAGACTTTAACCTACATTGTTGTAGGCTTGACTTTCGCTCTCTATCTGGGCATCGCGGTATGGGCTCGCGCCGGCTCCACCAAGGAATTTTATGTTGCCGGCGGTGGCGTGAATCCGGTAGCAAACGGCATGGCGACAGCGGCTGACTGGATGTCAGCAGCCTCGTTTATCTCTATGGCCGGCTTGATCGCTTTCATGGGCTATGGCGGTTCGGTGTTCCTCATGGGCTGGACCGGCGGCTATGTGATTTTAGCCATGCTGCTGGCGCCTTATCTGCGCAAGTACGGCAAGTTCACAGTGCCTGAGTTTATCGGTGATCGCTTTTACTCCAATGGCGCGCGCGCCGTGGCCGTGATATGCCTGATTATTTGCTCGGTGACCTACGTAATCGGGCAGATGAAAGGTGTTGGTGTGGCCTTTTCTCGCTTTCTGGAAGTGGATTATTCCACCGGTTTGTTTGTCGGTATGGCGATTGTATTTGCCTACGCGGTTCTCGGTGGCATGAAGGGTATTACCTACACTCAGATTGCCCAGTACGTGGTATTGATTTTAGCCTACACCATTCCCGCGATTTTTATCAGTCTGCAATTGACCGGCAACCCGTTGCCACAGATTGGTTTGGGTAGCACAATTTCCGGCACGGATGTGTATCTGCTCGATCGCCTGGATCAGGTGCTGGCAGAAACGGGCTTTAAGGAGTACACCACGCAAGTGCGATTAAGTCCGCTGAATATGTTTGTTTACACCTTGTCGCTGATGATTGGTACCGCGGGCTTGCCTCACGTGATTATTCGTTTCTTTACCGTGCCTAAGGTAAAAGATGCGCGTACATCCGCGGGTTGGGCGCTGGTGTTTATTGCCATTTTGTACACCACTGCACCTGCTGTGTCAGCTATGGCGCGTTTGAACATGATGCAGACTATGGAGCCGTCACCCGGCCAGTTCTTGGCTTACGATGAGCGTCCCCAGTGGTTTAAGAACTGGGAAAAAACCGGCCTGCTCAAGTTTGAGGATAAAAACGGTGATGGTTTGATGAACTACACCTCTGATCCGAAAACCAACGAGCTGGTGAAGGTGGACCGCGACATTATGGTGCTGGCGAACCCAGAGATTGCCAAGCTGCCCAATTGGGTTATCGCACTGGTTGCCGCCGGTGGGCTTGCCGCTGCACTATCTACCGCTGCCGGATTGTTGTTGGCAATATCCTCGGCCATTTCGCACGATTTGCTCAAGGGTATGATCACGCCCAACATATCGGAAAAGCAGGAGTTGATGGCGAGTCGTATTGCCATGGCGCTGGCGATTCTCGGTGCGGGGTACCTGGGACTCAATCCGCCTGATTTTGCGGCGGGTACCGTGGCGCTGGCCTTTGGTTTGGCGGCATCGAGTATCTTCCCAGCCTTGATGATGGGTATCTTCTCCAAACGCATCACCCGTGAGGGCGCAATCGCAGGTATGATTGCCGGTATTGGCGTCACCCTGTTTTATGTGTTCCAGCACAAGGGTATTATGTTTGTAGCCAGCACCGCCTTCCTGGGCGATATGAGCCCCAACTGGTTCTTTGGTATTGAGCCCAATGCCTTTGGTGCCGTGGGCGCATTGGTGAACTTTGCTGTTGCCTGGGCGGTATCAATGGTCAGTAAAGCACCTCCTGAGGACGTGCAGGAGCTGGTGGAGAACATTCGGATTCCCGCCGGTGCAGAAGTTGCTCACGATCACTAAGGCGTGAGCTGCACGAGGGCAGAGCCGGATGGCTCTGCCTTTTTTTTGGTTCAGTCTTTTTGCGCAAAGGAGTTGTGGATGAGTTTTCTTACGAATAAACATGTGGTGGTGGCGATGTTGGTCACGCCAATACTGGCGGTTCTGGCGTGGTTTGCGGTGGGTTACGTTGCCGGTGAAAAACCTCACATTGCGCAAGCGGGTAATATCTATCCCCTGGTGGCGCAATCCGTGTGTCGTTGGGGCAGTGGCGAATGTGAACTGCGCAATGAGGATGTGCGTTTGAAGATGACGGTAGACGCAAACAACATCCTGCAATTAACGGCTTCGCACAGTTTGAACGGCGTGCAAGTGGGGGTTGGTGATGCTGAAACCGCAAGTCCAATGCCTATGGAACGCCTGGACGATACGGGTTTGAACTGGTCCCTGGCTATACCCGTTGCCATACCTGGCGATCATATCTATTTGGTGGCAGATATTGGCGGGGCGAAGTATTGGGCGGATGTCTCTACCGAGTTTTTATTTCCAGAGGAACAACCGAATGAATGATGACACACCGAGCTTTCCCAGCGCGGAACTGGCGGCTATTGGTGAGGCACTGGCACAGAGCGTGCCTTTTAACGCACTACCAGAGGAAAAGCTGGTTGATCTGGTGTCAAAAATTGAGATCAGCTACCACAGCGAAGGTGAGCAGTTTTTGCCGGGGTTGGAAAACTCCGGCCTGCGTATTTTACGAAGTGGCGCGGTGGAATTAAAAGACAGCGCCGGACAGTTGATCGATCGCCTGGGTGAGGGTGAGAGCTTCCATATCGAAGGCTTGAATGCACGCCATGATGGGGTTGTCGGCACTGCGATTGAAGACACGCTGATTTATTTATTACCAGATAAACATTACCAGGCTCTGCGTAACAGTGACCGCGATTTTGATCGGCACTTTCACAGTCAGCGCAATCGCCGCCTGCGCCGCGCCGCACGTTATGAACCAGTGCCCAATTTAATGACTCAAGCCGTCGGTTCGGTGATGAGTAAGGGGCTGATGACGGCGCAGTTAAATGACAGCGTACAGAGCGTGGCGCAAAAAATGACCGAACGCCGCGTTTCCTCGGTTTTTGTGATGGACGGCGAGGATCTGGTTGGACTCGTCACCGACAGGGATTTGCGTGAACGCCTGATCGCAGAGGGCTTGTCCTACGAAACGCCAGTGGCGGAAGTTATGACGCCCAATCCACTGTCTTTGGACTCCGGTGAGAGTTTGTTCAATGCCACCTTGTTTATGACCCAAAAGCGAGTACACCATTTGCCGGTGTTAAAAGACGGCAAGCTCGCCGGTATGGTCACTACATCGGATTTGATGCTGGCGCGCCAGGATGATCCCGTGTATTTAGTGCAGCATATTTCCCGGCAGAACACTGTTGAAGGTATGCAGGCACTGGTGGCGACCTTGCCGCGTCTGGTGACGCAGTGGGCGAAGGCGGGGATGCGGCCACAACAGATCGGCAGGGTGATCACCGCTATCAGCGATGGAGTCACCGTGCGCTTGTTGAAGCTTGGTGAAGAACAGTTTGGTCCGCCACCCGTGCCCTATTGTTGGCTGGGCTTTGGCTCGCAGGGCAGGGGTGAGCAAATGCTCGGCGCCGATCAGGACAACGGCATTATTATCGACGACAGCGTACAACCCAATGATATGGCGTGGTATGCGCGTCAGGCAAAGTGGGTTTGCGACGGTTTAAATGCCTGTGGCTGGGTGTATTGCCCCGGCGAGATTATGGCGATGACGCCAAAATGGTGTCAGCCTCTTTCTGCTTGGCGCGAATACGTTGATAACTGGACCAGCATTCCCACAACAGACGCGGTAATGCGGGTGACGATTTTCTTTGACTTGCGCGGTATTTATGGCGAGCCATCGCTGGTCAAAAGACTGCAAACTCATATGCTGAAACGCACGTCCAGTAACAGTATTTTTCTCGCGGCGCTGGCCGCAAACGCCATGGCAACACCGGCGCCTCTGGGTATTTTTCGGCGCTTTGTGGTCGAGCGCGGCGGTGAGCAACGCGACCAATTGAATTTAAAAAAACGGGGTGTCATGCCCATAACCGATATCGCGAGATTGCATGCTTTGGCGCACGGTGTTCTCCAGGTCAATACCGATGAGCGTTTGCGGGCGTTGATCGATGCGGGTCATATGCGTATGCACGACAGTCGCAACCTCACCGATGCCCTGCATTATATTCAGCGTTTGCGGCTTAACCATCAGGTGGAACTCTCCGAGGCGGGTGAGAAGGTCACTAATTACTTGAATCCACGGGCACTGCCAAAGCTGGCGAAAGAACAGTTGCGCGATGCCTTCACCGTAATAGATGAAGCGCAAACCGCAGTGCGCTTAAAATACCGCGCGGGGATGGGCTAGGCATGTGGCAGGGGCTTGCGCGCAAGCGCTATCAAAAACGTGTGCAGGGCACCGCTTTGGCGCAGTGCTGGAGTGCTGCGCCAAAACTCAATAAGACCGATTGGCGTGATACCACCTTTCTGGTAGCCGATGGGGAGATGTCATCTCTGCACGTGAACGATGGCGAACTGTTAAGTCTGGGCTGGGTGCCGCTTAAAGAAGGGCGTATCGTGCTCAGTGAATCGCGCCATATACTGATTAACAGCGATGCCAGTGTCGGTGACAGCGCCACTATTCACCAGATACGCGATTGTGAACTCTCCGATGGTGCCAGTGCCAAAATGGCTCTGGATGAATTTTTACGCGCCGCGGAAGGTGCGGTGCTGGTGTTTCACCACGCGCTGCTGGATATTGCCTTTTTGGACAAACTCAGTAAGCAGGTCTACGGCGCACCTCTTTTATTACCGGTGCTTGATACATTACAAATTGATCTAACACGCTTAAAACGGCGCAACGAAACCCCTGAAAAGGGCGCGCTGGGTCTGCAGGGTTGCCGCAAACGCTACAGCTTACCCCAATACCCCGCCCATAATGCCTTGATGGACGCCGTAGCCACCGCGGAGTTGTTACTCGCCCAAATCAAACACCGCGCCCACAATAAAGCCCTGCCACTTTCCGCACTTAACAAAACATCATAAAACCGCGTGGGGCGGTAGGGGCTAATACGTCTTTTCCTTTAAGTCTTTATCTTTAGCAAGCGACGTGCGAGAGCCTTTGCGAGGCGCTTGTTTTGCTGAGTTTTTTAGGTGCTGGGTGGATTGTGTGTGGATGAAGGTTGAGCAGACCCTTGCATCTTCCCGAACACCTGCTAAGCTCAAGCGCCTGTGAAACTAACAGATTTTTGCCGACCAGGAGAGAGCATATCTATGAAACCCGAAACTATCGCCCTGCATGCGGGCTACGAAGGCGATCCGGTAACCCGTGCCGCCACCACACCTATTTACCAGACCACGTCTTTTACTTTTGACAACACTCAGCACGGCGCCGATTTGTTCGATCTGAAAGTACCGGGCAATATTTATTCTCGCATTATGAACCCGACCAACGCCGTGTTGGAACAGCGTCTCGCCGAATTGGAGGGTGGTGTGGCTGCGTTGGCACTGGCATCGGGCATGGCGGCGATCCGCTACGCGATTGAAACCATCGCCGACGCGGGCAGTAATATTGTCAGCACCTCACAGCTCTATGGCGGCACCTACAATTTATTTGCCCATACGTTTCCGCGCCAGGGTATTGAGGTGCGATTTGCCGACGCCAATGATTTCGACAAAGTGGCGAGTTTAGTCGATGAAAATACCAAGGCGTTGTTTTGTGAGTCCATCGGCAATCCCGCAGGTAATGTGGTAGATATCCGCCGCTGGGCAGATATCGCCCACGCTCGCGGTGTACCGCTGATTGTAGATAATACCGTGGCAACGCCATTGCTGTGCCGCGTATTCGATCACGGCGCCGATATCGCCGTGCATTCACTGACCAAATATATCGGCGGCCACGGTACAACCATCGGTGGTGCCATCGTTGATTCCGGTAAATTCGACTGGGCGGCAAATGCCGAGCGTTTCCCCATCCTCAATACGCCGGACCCATCCTATCATGGCGTGGTTTATACCGAAGCACTGGGGCCAGCCGCGTTTATCGGTCGCTGCCGTGTTGTGCCGCTTCGCAATACCGGCGCAGCGCTATCGGCACAAAGCGCATTTCAAATTATGCAGGGTCTGGAAACGCTCGCTCTGCGCATGGAGCGCCACTGCGAAAACACGGAAAAAGTCGCCCAGTTTTTATCCGAGCATCCATTGGTAAAATGGGTGAGTTACGCTGCATTAAAAGACAGCCCCTACTATGAAAACTGCCAAAATATCTGCGGCGGCAAAGGCTCGGGTATTTTAAGTTTTGGCGTAGAAGGCGGTGTAGACGCGGGTGGTCGCTTTATCGATGCGCTGAAGCTTATTTTACGCCTGGTGAATATCGGCGATGCCAAAAGTCTGGCCTGCCACCCCGCCAGCACCACGCATCGTCAGTTGAGTGCCGATGAGCTGGCCTCTGCGGGCGTGTCCCCGGAAATGGTGCGCCTGTCCATTGGTATCGAGCATATCGACGATATTATCGCCGATATCGACCAGGCGCTGGCGGCGAGCCAGGGTTAGCGAGGTAGCTAACAGGCCGTTAATTCGCGTTCCTTGCCCCGAATGTTTCATTTGCCGGTGAAATATCCGGGCTGGAGCCGATAAAAAAAGTCTGAGCGCATCTGCCAGCTCCGCGCAGGTGCGCTGCTTTGGCAAATACCCTGCGGTCGCCAGCCGTGTTTTTCTTACTATGGCGTCAGTGGGTATGACAGTGAGCCGTAAGGTTTCAGTGGCTTAGGTTTTTTTGTGGGTGGCCTGTAAGAGGGTAGACGGCGGGGTGCCGTCTCTAATTGTTATGCGGTCAGAGAAAGTTGTTATGCAAACTAAAGAAGACGTAAAAATATGGTCTGAGTCTTTTGGAGATAAAAGTAATCCGGCACTCCTCCTTATTATGGGGGCGATGAATCAAAGTGTATTTTGGCCAAAAGAATTTTGTGAAGAGTTGGCTAAATCCGGCTATTACGTAATCCGATATGATCACAGAGATACAGGGAAATCTGATGGCATCGATTATCAAAAGAACCCTTATGATCTTACAGTAATGAAAAACGACGCGCTATCCGTACTAAATGCACATCATACTAAAGAAGCAACAGTTGTTGGCCTCTCTATGGGTGGATATATTTCCCAACTTTTAGCAGTAGAAAACCCCGAAAAAGTTTCAAGGCTCGTTCTCATTTCAACATCAGCAGATCATAGACCATATATGGAGGCTACTATGGGGCTACCCATTACAAGTAGTCCGTTGCCTACGCCCGCTAAATATTTTCTTGATTACATCAAA
>PDSN01000153.1 GCA_002748505.1 Gammaproteobacteria bacterium
CGAATAAAAACCCAACACCTGCCCGGCGACAATCATTGCACCGGCACCTGCTATAGCGAATTTTGCACGCGCGATGCCGTGAAATGTCTCGGTGAAGATTCCGAGAAAGGTCAGACCTAAAATAATGCCCGAAAGCAACATACTATCGGTCAATTCCATGGATGATTCCTTCAAGCAAGCGAACGACAACGGTATACCCCGCCACCTGTTCTGTCCTGGAACACGTGGCGAGCCGACACATTATAGATGTGAGTCTATGCAAGAAAAAGCAGAAACACTAGCCAGGATATTTCACCAGTAAATGGAATTTTCGGACAAAAGGCCTTCGAGCGTTGCTCAAATATCATGAAAAGCGTAGCGATAGCTACAGTTTGAATGATTTTGGGCAAGATTCGAAGTCATTTTTTTCGAAAAACCATTTAGGCACATTTTGTACATTGGTTTTTGTTGCCACTTGTCACATAACCCGTTGGTATCAAATAAATAATAGTGGGCAAGCCGCCGTACTGGTGAATTATCCGGGCTAGCGACCCACTCAAAACCTGTGAATTGATAACCCGCCCCAAGTTTGCACTTGGCCACAGTCCCCCTGTTCTGCTATGGTTGCAGGCCCGTTTTACAGCGTTTACAAGCAAGGAATTCGCATGCTGCAGTCATTTCATCCCCCCCAAAGAACCCTGATGGGCCCAGGTCCGTCAGATGTCAGCCCCCGTGTGCTAGGCGCACTGGGTCGCCCTACCATAGGTCACCTGGATCCACAGTTCATCACCTTGATGGATGAGATTAAATCGCTGCTGCAATACGCTTTTCAAACTGAAAATGCCCTGACCCTGCCTATTTCTGCGCCCGGTTCGGCGGGCATGGAAGCCTGTTTTGTCAATATTGTACGCCCCGGTGACAAGGTCATCGTGTGTCAAAACGGCGTGTTTGGCGGCCGCATGCAGGAAAACGTCGAGCGCTGTGGCGCAACTGCGATTATGGTCCAAGATGAATGGGGCGAGCCGGTCAGCATCGATAAGGTCAAAGCCGCTTTTGCCGAGCATCCCGATACCTGTGTCCTGGCCTTCGTGCACGCGGAAACCTCCACCGGCGTGCGCTCCGATGCCAAAACCCTGTGCGCCCTGGCAGCCGAGCACGGCGCCCTGAGCATTGTCGATACAGTCACGGCTTTGGGCGGCATCCCCCTGGAAGTGGATAACTGGGGTGCGGATGCGGTCTATTCCGGCAGCCAGAAATGCCTGTCCTGTGTGCCCGGTATTGCCCCGGTGACCTTTAGCCCCAAAGCGGTGCAGCGCATCCAAAGCCGCGAGAGCAAAGTGCAGAGCTGGTTTCTGGATATGCAGCTTATCATGGGCTACTGGGGTGGTGACAGTAAGCGCGCCTACCACCATACCGCACCGGTCAATGCCATGTACGCCCTGCACGAGGCACTGCTGATTCTCAAGGAAGAGGGTCTGGAAGCTGCCCACGCGCGGCACCAGCGTAATCACACGGCGCTGGTCGCCGGACTTGAAGCGATGGGTCTGTCCATGCGCGTTGCCCCGGAGCACCGCCTGCCTCAGCTCAATTCCGTGGTGATTCCCGAAGGCGTAGACGACGCCGCAGTGCGCTCAGCCCTGCTTAAGGATTTCAATCTGGAAATTGGCGCGGGTCTGGGTGCCCTGGCGGGTAAGACCTGGCGTATCGGTTTGATGGGTCACGCCTGCACCGAAGCCCACGTGATATTCTGTCTCACTGCCCTGGAGGCCGTGCTAGCGAGTCAGGGCGCGCCGATCAACCGTGGGGTAGCGCTGGGCGCCGCAAAACAAAAACTAAAATAAAACCATTGTGATAGCGGACATAGCTCATGCAAATTGACATATTTACCACCGGCGGCACTATCGACAAAATCTATTTTGACGATAAAAGCGACTACCAGGTCGGCCAGCCGGTGATTGGCGATTTGCTAAAGCGCGAGAAAGTCGCTTTCGACTTTACCGTTACCTCGCTGATGAAAAAAGACAGCCTGCACATGGATGACGCCGACCGCAACACCGTGCGTGAAGCCGTGGCAGGCTGCAGCGCCAACCACGTACTCATTACCCACGGCACCGACGGCATGGTAAACACCGCCAAGGCGCTGCGGGGCATTGCCGACAAAACCATCGTCCTCACAGGCTCACTCTCACCCGCAGCGTTTCAGCACTCCGATGCCATCTTCAATATCGGCTGTGCCATCGGCGCCGTGCAGGCCATGCCCCCCGGGGTATATATCGCGATGAATGGCAAGGTGTTCGCCGCCGATAAGGTGCGCAAAAATGTCGAGGCCAATCGCTTCGAAGCGCTGTAGGCGCACAGCCAGTATCACAAACCAGCGCGTCGGCACCCTATATTGCAGGTGCCGCGCCGCTGACCTTGGTAAAGGCGTGAGCGGTATGACCGAAGGCGTGAATCTGCCAGTCGGCGCCCGCTTTGGTTAACTCATCCGCCAGCGCGGTCACAGCCTCCGGCGGCACCATCGGGTCTTCGTAGCCGTGCAGACAGAGCACCTTCGCGGAAATAGGCGTATTGGCGATATTGTCAGCGGGCATAAACAGTCCGTGAAAACTCACCACACCGCGCAGATCGCGCCCGGTGCGGGCGATATCCAGCACCGATAGACCGCCAAAGCAATAGCCAATCGCCGCCATACGGCTACTGTCCACCTCCGGCAGTGCTGCCATGGCATCAATACCTGACAGCAAGCGCGCCTGCAACTCCGGACGATCTTCCACCAGTCGCGTCATCAAGGTGCTGTTTTCCTCGATGGTGGTGCCGCGCACACCCACACCATAGACATCCAGGGCCACGCCAACGTAACCCAGCTCGGCCAGCCACCGAGCTTTGCCTTCCTCAAAGTCACTGCGACCAGACCAGGCGTGTGCCACTGCAACCGCTGGCCTGGGGGCTGTCATCGCATCATCATAGGCGACGTAGGCATCCATTGAGGTATCGCCGCATTGGTATGGTACTACCCGAGTTTGAATAGCCATGGTTATGTTTCCTCAGTTACTTGAGTTTGGGATTGAGTTTCAGGGTACGCCTGTGGATCTAAGCGACGCATTTCCGCTTCAATCCATTGTTCTACCTCGCGCATCATCTGCGCGGGCTCTTTGCCCTGTGATGAAATCGGCGCGCCAATAGATACATCGATTGTACCTGGAATCAAGGCGAAACTGCGCCGTGGCCAGCAGCGCGCTGACGTTACGGCAATCGGCACAATAGAGGCGCCGGTGAGAACCGCCAGCCGCGATGCGCCGCTTTTATACACGCCTTGCTTACCGCGCTCGGTGCGGGTTCCCTCGGGGAACATAATCACCCAGTGGCCAGTGTTCATCAGCTCCCTGCCCTGCGCGGCCACTTTATTCCACGCCTCCGTGCGGTTGCTGCGGTCGATGTGTACCATGTCCAGCCTTGCCAGCGCCCAACCAAAGAACGGGATTGCCAACAGTTCGCGCTTAAACACATAACTCAAGGGTTGGCGCATGATGGTTGGTAAAGCAAAAGTCTCCCAGGTGGACTGGTGTTTGGGACATAAAATTATCGGCTGGTTATCGCCTTTGGCGGGTAAATGCTCTGCGCCCATAACCCGGTATTTAACCCCGCCGATATGCTCAGCAAGCCAGATCATCGCCGACAGAAAGGGTTTGGCAACCCCGTAGTACAAGGTATCGCCGCGAGCAAAAACAGACCACAACAGCACAGCAATCGCACAGGGAATCAACACGATAATCCCAATCACCACGCAAACAACAGACCGCAGGAAATTCATAAACCCAAACATTCCTAGTTTCACAGAACCGACCAACCACGAGCCTCGCTCAATGGTGTAATCACTAAATTCATGTATGTGAAGCAATAAAAAACCGTTACTATGGTGGATTCTATCATTGCTTGCGAGGTAGCGGCAGTCATGAAAGAGAATAAACCGGGCCTGCACGCCTTGGGCAATGGTGCCTGGGCCTGGCTTGCCAAAGATGGAACCTGGGGATACAGCAACGCCGGGCTGATTACCGATGGCGATGCGGCACTGCTGGTAGACACCCTGTTTGACCTGAATCTCACCGACACGATGCTGCGTGCCATGCGCAACGCCGACCCGGCAGCGCACAATATCAACACCCTGGTCAACACCCACGCCAACGGTGATCACTGTCACGGCAATGTCCGTCTCGGCGACATCGATATCATCGCCTCAAAAGCCAGTGCCGAAGAAATGACCGAATTGCCACCCGAGGCTCTGGCCGCCTTGATGGCATCCGCAAAAGAAATGGGCCCCGTGGGACAGTACCTGCTGCACTGTTTTGGCGATTTTAGCTTCGATGGCATACACCTGAGTATGCCCAACCGCACCTTTGAGGGCGAACTGGAAGTCGCCGTGGGCGATAAAACCGTGCAGCTTATCGAAGTGGGGCCGGCGCACACCCGGGGTGATATATTGGCCTACTGCCCCAACGACAAGGTTGTCTACACGGGCGATATTTTATTCATTGAAGGCACACCTATTATGTGGGAAGGCCCCGTCGCCAATTGGATAGACGCCTGTAAGCGTATCGAGGCCATGGACGTAAGCGCCATTGTGCCCGGTCACGGCCCGATTTGCGATGCCAAAGCCGTGGCCGCCGTGCGCGAGTATTTAGAATACGTGCGCGACCAGGCCAGGCTGCGCTATGACGCGGGCATGAACGTCTTAGAGGCCGCCAAAGACATCGAACTGACCCACTACAGCGATTGGTCAGAACCCGAGCGCATTGTGGTCAATGTGGACAGCCTGTACCGGGAATTCGACCAAAGCCGCCAGCGCAGCGATATTTTCACCCTGTTCGACCAGATGGCCGAACTGGCAGGTTTTAAAACCTCTGACCAGCCATGAAACGCCAGCCAGACAAAACGGATCTGCGCCGCGAACTCCAAAACGCCACTGAGCAGTACTTGCGCGATGGCGGCAAGGTCAAAGAAATTCCAAGAGGATGCAGCGCCTACCAAAACAACCAGCGACCAGCGGTGCTGGACAGCGGTTTTTTCGCCAAACCCAGACAGCCGCGCACGCCAGTCACCGAGGTCATTGCCGCCCTGGAGGCACGTCGCCCCAACAAACCCACCTCCGCAAAGCCCCGCAAGAAAACACCGCGCAGCAAAGTAATTTACGACGATTTTGGTGAACCGATACGGCAGGTGTGGTTGCAGGAGTGATTGTCGAAGAGAAACCGCTGGTCGGTATCGGCGCCTGCCTCACCGGGCAGGCCGTGCGCTACGACGGCAGCGCAAAAGCGCTGCCCGAGGCTTTGAACGACTTTCCGCAGCGTTTTAGCTTCGCCCCATTTTGCCCGGAAACAGCTATTGGTCTTAGCGTCCCGCGCCCGCCTATTCAGATCATCGATACCGGCAAGGGCCTGCGGGTAAAAGATGTGGCCACCGGCCAGCACGACTACAGTGCGGCGCTTGCCGCCAGCGTTCAGGCCTTCACTGCCCAGCACCCGTCGCTATGCGGTTATGTTGGCGTCTTTAAGAGCCCCAGTTGTGGCGTGTACCGCGTCAAACGCCACACACCACAGGGACAAGTGATCGCCAGAGACAGTGCCGGTCTGTTTGTCACCACCCTGGCAAAACAGATGCCCACACTGCCCGTTGCCGATGATACCTGGCTTAGTGACAGCGCCCGCCGCGATAGTTTTATCGCCCGCGTCCACCTGCGCCACGACAGCCTTGCCCTGCCAGACGCACCCAGCCCCGCCGAGCTTCAGAGCCTCTACCGCAACTACAAATACCTGCTCATGGCGCATCACCCGCCCAGCTATCAAACACTGGGGCAACGCGTTGCCAACTACCGCCCCTGCGCCCGGACGTTTACAGCCGTGTTGACGCAGATGCACTATGCCCTCGGCCATATGGCCAGCCGCAAACAACATGCCAATACCCTGGCCCATATCGCAGGGTATTATCGCAAGAGCCTGTCCAGCGAGCAGCGCCAGGAGATCGCCCAGCAGATTGACTGTTACCGAAACGGTATCCTCTCGCGGGACGAGGTACTGCAAACGCTGCTGCACTGGCAGTCGGTTTCTCCCGTGGCCTATCTGTGCGAGCAAAAATACCTTGCCATCGCTCGGGCGCCAACAGACCAGCAAGACCGGGCATAGTAAAACCTCAGCCCTTAAGTTCGCTCACCACAGTGACATCCCGCGGCGGTAGGCCAGCATTGCGACAAGGGCGCAGGCGCGTTACATTAGCCCAGCTACTAAAAACAGGGAAACCCCGTGAAAAGAATCAAATTGCCCGACCTTGCCACTTTTATCAGTCCTTTTTTGAGCGCCGAGCTGTCGCCGCCGGCCACCGCGCAGTGGCGTGCCAAACGCCGGGTTGCCAAAGCACTGCGACGTCTTATCAATGCGATGATGTCATCCACGCCAGACGCAAAAGTGCTCGACGCCATTGCCGCCGATCTGGACAAGGGCACCCAGGCCTTAAAAAAATCGCCGCGCCACTACGGTATTCGCGATTTTGTGGTAGAAGGCTCACACGGTAACGCGGGTGAGATCAACCACGAAGTCAACGCCGTTGGCGGCTGGAGTAATCCGCTAAGCCCCGGCCTGCATATGTGGATTGAAGGCAACAAGGCCTATGGTGAAGTCTCCTTCAGCTGGGCTTACGAGGGTCCGCCCGCCTGCGTGCACGGCGGTTATATCGCCGCAGTGCTCGATCAGTTTCTGGGCATGGCACATATGGCGATGGGACAACCGGGTGTGACCGGTATGCTGGAGATTCACTACCACCGCCCCGTGCCACTTAATACCAAAATAAAACTCAGCGCCGACATTGCCCCCGCCAAGGGGCGTAAGACCCGGGTAAAAGGGGAAATGCGGGTCGGCGGTAAGTTAATGGCCACCGGTGAAGGTCTGTTTATCCGTCCAAGGCGGATTGCCAAAAAATATTAATGTACTCGAATGCGTCGTACACAGGCGCGCAGTTGGCGCAGGTACTGCGGGTGTTGATCTGAGCGGCGTCGATAGCTCAAGGCCTCATACAAGTTGACAAATTGGCGCATATCACCGGCGATAGCGGGCTCGGCCTTCGCGACACGCTCACCCCAGTGCGCCACCGCTTCACCCGTGTTTCTATGCAATTGGGCAGCCGCCAGCTTGTTTTGTAAACGCCGTAATTGCTTATCCTCGGGTGACAACGGCGCCGGTTTTCGATGGCGCAATAAAAACCAGATTAGGGGCAACATCACCAATACGGCTACAGCCATTAGCAAAGCCACGAAGCGCCGCACGTCCACGCCGCCCAGGGCGCGTTGTAAAAAATCAAACTGGGCGCTGGCATCATAACCCAGGATAAAACGCTGCCAGCGGTAAACCAGGGCATCGTATTGCAAACGCAAACTGTTCAACCAGCGGATATTGGTAAAATGCAGCGGCGACATTGGCGAGTCAGATAAAAACTCCTGCGCCGCCGCATCCTGTAAGCCAGACTCAATCCGCGCCGGTGCGACAGCGGCGGTGGGATCCACCCGCTGCCAACCCCTGGCGCTGCCCATCCACACTTCGGCCCAGGCGTGGGCGTCAAACTGGCGCACAATCACACTGCCATTGACGGGGTTGACCTCGCCGCCCTGATACCCGGCGACCACCCGCGCGGGCACGCCCGCGGCGCGCATCAACACCACAAATGCGTAGGCATAATGCTCGCAAAACCCTCGGCGGCTGCGAAACAGAAAATCATCCATGGGGTTGCGCTTACTCAGTGGCGGCGGTTCCAGGGTGTAATAAAACGGCTCACTGCGAAAGTGATCGAACACCGCTTGCACATAGGATTGTGCATCGCCCGTTTGCGCCCAGAGCCGCTTTGCCATGGCCACCATAGCCGGGTTCTCACCCGCCGGTAAGGCCAGTTCCAGCTCGCGCCGCCAGGTTGACAGGGGTTCATTCATCGGCGCATCGGGATAGGAACGCATGGTGTAAGTATAGCGATCAAATAGAGGAAAAGACGCCACCAACTGGTCTTCTGGCAAACGACGGATACCAAGATCCGAAGACTCGGGACGGCGCAAGGCGTACAACCACTGCTGTCCGCCGGGCTCGACAATAACCGTGTAATTCAGAGCCTCACCCTCTAACTTATAGGGTTTTGCGTAACGCTCATTCAAAGGGCGATTTACCGTATCGACCGTCAACCAGGCGCCGTCACTAAACCCCGACAGCACCGGGCCGCGCCAATACAATTGCTGTCGCGGCGGGATCTGTTCTTCAAATGTAACCCTAAAGGCCACTGCCGCAGACTGACTCAGGCGCGAAATATCCCCCGGCTGCATCCGATCACTGACACCCGTTACCGCGTTGCCCCGTTTCAAGGGTACCTGCCACAGCGGGTCAATACGCGGAAACAGAAAAAACAATACCAACATTAGAGGAACTGCTTGCAGCAGCATGCCCCAGGCGAAGCGATAGCTGGCGACACTAAGATGCTGCTGCTCGGGAATATGTAAAGCCAGCAGTGCGGTGGTCAACAGGCTGATTGGAATCAACAGGTACAGCACCATCGGCAAACTTTGGGAAAACAAAAACACGGTAATGCAAACAAAATAACCCAGAAATACCAGCAAATACCCGTCTTTTTGCGCGGCTGATTCCAGCAGTTTCAGGGCCAGCGCTGCCATCAACAGCGCCACGGTTGGCTCCAGGCCAAGCAGTGTGCCGTAGCTCAGATACACGCCGGAAAAAACCAGCGCAGCCAGCGGCAACTTGATATAACGGCTCACCGCACTCACAAAGCCGCGAAATACCAGATAGCGCCACAGGGCCAGGCAGACAAACAGGGCTGAAGTCCACAGTGGAATCCGCATCGCATGAGGAATTAAAAGCGCGATTAAAGCCAGCATCAACCACAGCATCGCGGCGCGCGGAATTTGCTCCAGCTGCGACACGCTCACGCTGCACCTCGCTGATACAGGGCCAACATTTTTAGCGCAGCGGCGCGCTGGGCACTGCCAATACCGCGTTCAAGCGTGGCTGTGGGTAAGCGCAGAGTATAGGGTTCTTTGCGTTGCTCACAGACCAATACTGCCTCACACAGAGCAGACAGGCGCGCCTCCACATCAAGACCGGGATAGTTACCCCAATCCAATTCGCAACTGCTGCCTTCGTGCAGGGCATACACTCGGGTTTGCACCGTTTGACTTCTGGCCAGCGCTGGCCAGTGAATATGCTTGAGCGGATCGCCATGTCGGTAGGGGCGAATAGCGTAAAAATCCTCTCCGGCGAGGTGCTCCTTTTCGCGCTGCTGGTCTCCCAGTGTCTGCCTGTTTTCCTGTGGCCTGGCAAATACAGGCCGGGGATAAACCAGGGCTTTCATATCCAAATCCACCCACGACCAACAACGCAATAAACCCAGAGGATAAACCGACGACACTTTAATACGGGGCGCGTGTAACCAGCCCCGCTCGCCCGCGGCACAGGACAGCATCACCGTTTGCGCCTGGTTTTGCACATTGGCCAGTAATGCCCGCGACCCCCCTTGCCACTGGAGTAATAAAGCGTGATGGCAGGCTTTACCGCTGCCTTGCACAGAGAAAACAAACTCCGCCTCGCCGCCACAGAACACAGGCTGCATCCTGCCCGCCCGCAATATCAAGCCCGACAGATTCGCGTAGGTATGCAACACCGCTACGACAAACACGTTAGCCAGCAAAAAGCTTAGCGCATAACTCATGTTGTTCTGATAATTGATCGCCGCGACCAACATAATCAGCAGGCAGAACAAAAAGAAAAACCCGACCCGCGTGGGAAAAATAAACAAGCGCCGCTGGGTGAGCACCACCTCGGGTGAAGCCGGAAGCCGCCGTGACAGAAAGCGCTGCCAGCGCTGTTGCAGGTATATCATGCGGCGATAACATCCACCTCAGCAAGAAGCTTCGCTGCCATCGCCTTACCATCGCCCTCACCGGCCACCAGCAAACGATGCCCGGCAACTGCGGGAAATACTGCTTGAATATCTTCGGGTACCACATGCCCGCGGTGTTCCATAAACGCCCAGGCCTTGGCTGCACCCAGCAGCGCCAGGGCGCCGCGCGGTGACAGACCGACAGCAACGGCCGGGCTTTGCCGCGATTGGCCTACCAGCCGCTGTAAATAATCCAGAACACTATCGGCGGCGTGTATCCCGGCAATTTTGTCGCGCAAGGTGGCCAGTTGCGCCTTGTTAAAACAGCGTTGTAGCGCGCTTACGCTGGGCGCATTGCCCGCATTCATCAGTAATTCGCGCTCCGCATCGGGATGCGGATAACCCATGGACAAACGCATTAAAAAGCGATCCAGTTGTGACTCCGGCAGTGGATAGGTTCCCGTGTGTTCACTGGGATTTTGCGTCGCTATCACAAAAAACGGTACGGGCAAGGAACGCGTCTGCCCCTCGACAGACACCTGCCCTTCGGCCATTGCTTCCAGCAAAGCACTTTGTGTGCGCGGGGTAGCGCGGTTGATTTCATCTGCCAGTAACACCTCGGTAAATACCGGGCCCTGGATAAATTCAAACTGCCCACGATCCTGCCGGTACACAGATACGCCGACAATATCACTGGGCATTAGGTCGGCGGTAAATTGAACGCGCTTGAAGGCGAGTCCCATCACCTTTGCCAGCGCCTGGGACAGCGTAGTTTTGCCCATGCCGGGCAAGTCTTCAAGCAACAGGTGTCCGCCACACAACAGACAGCACAGGGCCAGGCGCACCTGTTCGGGTTTACCGAGCAAAACGCGGCTGATTTCCCGAATCGCCTGATCGACTGGATTGTGTTCTGACATACCGACACCCGTTACAACACCAAACTGTATATTCGAAACCCTACCGAAAGCACTGGGTATGTGCCAGTCTTAGATGAACAATCCCTGCGATTCCTCGCGGCGCATGTAGCACTGTGTATCAGCGCAGCGGCGAGAGCCAAAAATGCGCGCTTGCAGGTGCCGAGAAGTTCTATACTTATAAAAAAAAGGCATGAGACAGCGCCACTTTATGTGGTTAAAGTGTGTGCCGGTTAATGAACAGCACAGGATCCCACAGTCCCCATGTATGTCTACGACAGCGTCGATCAGCAGATTGTTGACGACCGTGTTGCCCAGTTTCGCGATCAAACCCGACGCTATTTGGCTGGTGAGCTTTCTGAACAGGCGTTTTTGCCCCTGCGTCTGCAAAATGGCCTGTACATCCAGCGCGTAGCGCCCATGCTGCGCGTAGCCGTGCCCTACGGCCTGCTGAGCAGTCACCAATTGCGCAAACTGGCCGCTATTTCAAGAGATTATGACAAGGGCTATGCCCACGTCAGTACGCGACAAAATTTTCAGTTTAACTGGCCGCGCCTGGAGGAAGTGCCCGATCTGTTAGCCGAGCTTGCCAGTGTGCAAATGCACGCCATTCAGACCTCCGGCAACTGTATTCGCAACACCACCACAGACCAATACGCCGGGGTCGCGCCCGATGAAATCGAAGACCCAAGGCCCTGGTGTGAATTGATTCGGCAGTGGTCAACCCTGCACCCGGAATTTGCGTTTTTACCGCGCAAATTCAAAATCGCGGTCTGTGGAAGCCTTGAGGATAGAGCCGCGATATACAATCACGATATCGGCGTGGATATTATTAAAAACGATGCCGGTGAACTGGCTTTTAATATCATCGTCGGCGGTGGACTGGGGCGTACGCCGGTAATTGGTGCGTTAATTAAAGAAAACCTCGCACCAAAACATTTGCTCACTTATTTAGATGCCATTTTACGCGTGTACAATCGCCTGGGCAGACGCGACAACAAATACAAGGCGCGCATCAAAATTCTGCTCAAAGCTATGGGCGCTGAAGCCTTTGCCGAGGCAGTGGATGAGGCCTGGCAGCCCATTAAAGACGGTGTCAATACGCTTACCGAGGAAGCCATTGCGCGTACCAAAACCTTTTTTACCGAACCCGACTACGCCGTGCTGGACCCCTTGGCAGCGCAGCAGTTACTAAATGAGGCATTATCGGAAAACACCGAGTTTGCGCGCTGGTTTCAATACAATACCCGGGCCCATCGCGTGGCGGGCTATCGCATTGTGGACGTGCCCTTAAAAGCGCCGGGTAGCGCACCTGGCGATATCAGCGACTGGCAAATGGATGTCATGGCCGACCTTGCGGAGCACTATTCCTTCGCTGAAATTCGCACCACTCACGAGCAGAATATGGTATTGGCCGATGTGCGTATCAGCGATGTATACGCTCTGTGGCAGGCGCTCGCAAACGCAGGGCTTGCCACGGCGAATATGGGCACCTTAACTGACATGATCTGCTGTCCCGGGGGTGATTTTTGCTCTTTAGCCAACGCAAAATCCCTGCCCGTGGCCGATGCCTTGCACGCAAAATTCGACGACCTGGACTACCTCTACGATTTAGGCCCCATAGACTTAAACGTCAGCGGTTGTATGAACGCCTGCGGCCACCACCATATTGGCCATATCGGTATTTTAGGTGTGGACAAAAAAGGCGAAGAGTTTTTTCAGGTGTCTTTAGGTGGCAGTCAAGGTAAAAACCCAAGCCTTGGCAAAATCCTGGGCCCGGCATTCAAAGCCGAGGATGTTCCCGAGGTGATCGGCACGCTGCTGGAAACCTATGTGGAATTGCGCGAAGGGCAAGAGAGCTTTTTGGCCACCTATCAGCGGCTGGGAATGCCCGCGTTTAAGGAGCGAGTCTATGCGCGTGCTGCTTAAAACTGGCGAGCTTGTCAATATTCAGTGGCATGCGAGCGAACCCGATAACCCCTCGCCCGCGCACAATGTTCTGCTGACTCTGAACCAACTTGAGCACAGTGATAAAACCGAGGGGCTTGGGGTGCAGCTATCACCTGGGGATGATGCCAGCGCCCTGCTGCCACAGCTCCACAGAATTGCGGTGGTGGCCATCGATTTTACCGCGTTTATGGATGGCCGCGGTTTTTCCCAGGCGAGGTATTTGCGCGAGGCAGGTTTTAAGGGCGAAATCAGAGCCACGGGGGATTATATTCGCGACCAGTTGTTTTATTTGTCCAAAGTGGGGGTGGATGCGTTTGTATTGCCAAAAGACGCAGACCCCGACGACTGGCGGCGGGCGTTAACAGACATTAGCGAGAGTTATCAAAGCAATGCGGATCAGCCCCTGCCGCTGTTTCGGCGGCGCTGAGTTATGACATTCAAAAATAATAGAAAAAGCGTCGCCGTACTGGTGGAATGTCCGGGTTAGCC
>PDSN01000154.1 GCA_002748505.1 Gammaproteobacteria bacterium
AGGTCGAGAATATCATACCCTCGATAGTGTAAATCGTTCCCGCTGCGACCGACCGTACATATGGCGGTATTGCCCGCAACAACGCCTGACAGGGCGACCGATTTTTTAGCTTTTTTAGGACTTGATGTCACTGTGGAGACAGAGGCTTCACTCATTGTCGTTCTCCGTATCTGATGGTGTAAACATCGACAGACCGATCTATCAGTCCGTCACTATTTGCAATATTTGCATATCCATTGGGTCAGAAATGGCTAAACCTTCCATAACAGCAGGCACCGCTAAAATGACTCAGACCAAACAGAAAATACCTCAGTAATACTGAATTGCGAGCATTTTGCCTAAGCCTGGCAAGCGTTCAAGACCTGAAATTGTGGGAATTTGCGAATACATACCTGCAAATTTGCGAATATTGCAAACACCGCATTGTGCCACCCCGTCGCAACAGCCAATCGAGGCTACAAGCTGCGCTATCGCAGTACTGCACTCTTGCTTGTGGCCGCCGAGCCGAACCTCCTCCTATTTGCCGCAATCAGAGTCGCGGACCAGGCTACCCCCCCAAACAGCGCCAATATTTGCAATATTTACATATCACCAAATCCCACCGTCGATACGCCTCACTGTTCCAAACCCTACCAAGCCAGCCCCATCGACAGCGATAAGGGCTTGTTTTTAAGCGTACTTTTTGAGATATTTCCGCAGCGCTTAGAGTCGCCCAACGCTGAAGCTCAAAGCTCGGCATTGAACTATCGAGTCATTTGCAAATTCTGCAAACCTCAAGCCTTACCCCCACAGGTGTAGACATGCGAAAAATGTATATGGGAGTTCGCTTGCGAACGCTGCGCGAGCAGCACCAGTTGACCCAGGCGGCGATGGCGCAACAACTGGATATTTCTCCCAGCTACCTCAATCAGATCGAAAACAACGAACGCCCACTGACCGTGCCGGTACTGCTTCGACTGCAATCACGCCTGGGTGCCGACCCGCAGTTTTTTTCCGATGACGAGGAAGCACGCCTGTTGGCTCAGGTACGCGATGCCATTGCCGACATGGCAGCCGATGTACCCACTGCCGAACTACAAGGTTTCGTGCAACAGATGCCAGCTCTGGCGGAATTGTTCACTCACCTGCACAAGCGTTGTCGCAGCGCAGAAGAGCAGAACATCGCACTGGCCAACATCAGTGATGACCGCAATAAGGGCGTGGCCAGTGGCCTGACGCAGCCCCATGAAGAGGTGCGGGATTTCTTCTACAACCAGCACAACTACATAGACCTGCTCGACACCCACGCCGAAGCCTTGTACGACGAACTGATTGACGCTGCGGGCGCAACAAACAAAGACCGTGATCTCGCTCCCCTGAATTCGGCAGAGCTGGTTCCACGATTGAAAGATTATTTACAAAGCGCGCACGGGGTGCGGGTGCAGAAGCGATCCGCCGGGCACGGCAACACCCTGCGGCATTTCGATGCCGATGCGAAAATACTACAGCTCGACACCGGTGTTGAACTCGGCCAGCAGGCCTTTCAACTGGCGATTCAGATAGCCCACCTGGAGGCTGGCGAACAGATTCAGTCCATTACCGCAGAGGCCAAGTTCAGCGGCGAGTCCGCCCGCAAATTAACCGGCATCGGCCTGGCCAGTTATTTTGCCGGTGCGTTAATTCTTCCCTACCAGCGCTTCTTGAATGCTGCCGAGCGCTTGCACTATGACATAGAATTACTGTCAGAGCGCTTCGGTGTCAGTTTTGAAACCATCTGTCACCGTCTCTCAACCCTGCAGCGCCCCACCGCCCGCGGTGTACCTTTCTTTTTTGTACGCGTTGATCGCGCCGGCAATATATCCAAACGACAATCTGCAACGGACTTCCATTTTTCCCGTACCGGTGGTACCTGCCCATTGTGGGCCGTCTACGAAGCCTTTACCCAACCCGAGCGCATTCTGACTCAACTGGCAGAGATGCCCGATGGGCGAACCTATCTTTGGATTGCCCGCAGCGTCACCCACCGCCGCGGTGGATACGGCACTCCGGCGCGTACCTTCGCCATCGGTCTCGGCTGCGACCTGCGCCACGCCGAACGCCTGGTTTACGCAAAGGGTTTGAACACCAAAGACCCCAGTGCGGCAATGCCCATTGGCACCGGCTGCAAAGTGTGCCACCGCAATGACTGCGGTCAGCGGGCCTTTCCGGCACTCGATAAACCGTTGCGTATCGACCCTAATTCGCGGCAGTGGGAGCCGTACCCGATTGATATGCAGAAGTAATTCGCCCCGACACCTAAAGGCGAAGGCGCGCTTCAAACGAAAACAGCTCAGCACACCCTTAACTCTTATCGGTGCATTCTTTAAACAAATCCCTGAAACAGCCGTATTGAGACAAATACACCTTACCGCTGAGGGCGTCTAAAAAGCCGCTGCGCTTGAGCCTGTCCATCACCGGGCCTTTGACTTCACTCAGATGCAAGCGCATGCCCTGCTCCGCCAGGCGCTCGTTGACAGCTTCCAGCATTTCTAACGCGCTGTAATCGATGTGGTTGATTGCGCTGCACATCAGTACCACGTGACCCAGGCTGTCACTTTCGCTCACGCGAGCATAGATCAATTCTTCCAGAAACCCGGCGTTGGCAAAATACAGGCTTGCGTCCGGGCGCAAAGTAACGACGCTTGGAAAAGTGCTGACCTTGTGGCGGTTGATATTGCGAAAATGCTCCGTGCCCTCGATCAGGCCGACCTCCGCCACGTGTGGGCGCGAAGACCGATACATAAACATACCAATGGTGAATAACACACCACAGGCGACGCCCGCTTCCACACCCACCAACAGCGTAACCACAATGGTCATGGCCACGCCGCTGGGGTAAGCCACAGGGACGTCATGGCGATACCAGCGGCAGCAAATACACTGGCCATCTGGGTGTGTGCACCCGCGTCAAAATTCACCACCGAGCGGGAGAACCCGCCGGTCACTGGAAACGCACCGGAGACCGCCGAGGCCACATTTGCCGCCCCCAATGCCAGCAATTCCTGGTCGAGCGAAATACGCAAACGCCGTTTCGCGGCGAGGGTTTTGCCCACAGAAACAGATTCCACATATCCGATAATGGCGATCATCAAAGAGGGCAAAAACAGCTCTTTGGCGAGTTCTACACTCGGCATCGGCAAACCCAATACGGGAAATCCAGCGGGAACATCCCCCACCAGCGCCACGCCAAGCTGCTCATAGTCAAACCAGTAAGCCGCCAGAATCGACAACACCACCGCAAAAATGGGGCCGGCCTTGGTAGTGTGACCGGCAAACGTGGACGACATACCAAAACGCATCAACAGCGGTTTTAAACGCTTGCGCGTCCACACCAGAAACGCAATAACCGATACGCCAGTAAGCAGTGTAGTGGCATTAAAATGCCCCAACTGCCCCGCCAGGGAGTGCAGCAATTCTGGCAAGGTATCACCGTGACTGGAGACCCCCAGCAAATGTTTTAGCTGACTCAGGGCAATCAACACACCCGAGGCGGAAATAAACCCCGAGATAACCGTATGGGATAAAAAGTTTGCCACAAAGCCCGCGCGCAGCAGCCCCAGCACAAATAACATCAGGCCGGAAAGCAGCGCCAGTGTGATGGCGCCCTGCAAATACGAGTGTTGATCACTAATACCGCCAAGCGCGGCGGCTGTCATCAATGAGATCACCGCCACAGGCCCCACCGACAAACTGCGACTGGAGCCTAACAGCGCATAAATAAACAGCGGTAAAATACTGGCGTATAAACCGACTTCCGGCGGCACACCGGCCAGTAACGCATAGGCGAGAGATTGGGGAATCAGCAGCACAGTCACCACGATGCCGGCTATTAAGTCGGCCACTGCATCGCTTTTGTTGTAACTGCGCAGCCAATCAAACGCTGGAATAAACCGCATCAAGCGCCCCCAAACCATCGGCAAATACTTAAGCCACAGCCGCCTGCCATAAATGACTGGAGCGGTTGCCGGTGCGGCAGTAGCCGTGCACGCGCTTGTTGTCTGCCAGCAGTGCCTTTAACTTCTGAATATGCCCTTCGGGTATATCCTGCGGGGTTTGCATGGGCAGGTATACCGCTTCCAGACCCGCGTCTTTTGCCGCTTCAGCAATTTCAGAAAAGCTGGGCTGGTCGGCCTCTTCTCCGTCGGGACGATTACATATCAGCACTTCTACCCCACTGGCTGACAGCTGCGCCATCTGTACCGCGAGAACCTGCGGCGAAACGGAAAATTGCGGCGTAATCTGAGTTAACTCCATCTATGTGTCTCCTTATTTACCCAAAACATTAAGTGGTACTTTCAAATAAGCGATGCCGTTGTCCTCAGGCGGTGGCATGTCGCCCGCGCGCATATTCACCTGCAGGGACGGCACGATCAGGCGCGGCATACCCAGAGTCTTGTCCCGTGCCTCTCGCACCGCGATATACTGCTCGCGGCTGGTACCGTCGGCAACATGAATATTCTTGGCGCGCTCCTCAGCAACCGACGTGAGATAAGCCACCTCTTTACGACCAGGCGCACCGTAATCATGACACATAAATAAACGGGTTTGCTCGGGCAGAGCCAAAATGCGCGTGATCGAATCAAACAAATCACTGGCGCTGCCGCCGGGGAAATCAGTACGCGCTGTGCCCGCATCGGGCATAAACAAGGTGTCGCCCACAAAAGCCGCATCGCCAAACACAAAGGTTACGCAGGCGGGCGTGTGACCGGGTGTATACATGGCTTGGCCTTTTAATTGCCCAATCGCGAGCGTGTCGCCATCTTTTACCAAACGATCAAACTGGGAACCGTCACGGGCAAATTCCGTGCCCTCGTTAAACACTTTCCCGAAGGTGTCCTGAACCGTGCGAATATGCTCACCGATAAGCATTTCACCGCCAAGTTGCTGTTTTAAATAGGGCGCGCTGGACAAGTGATCGGCGTGTACGTGGGTTTCGATAATCAGCTCAAGCTCTAAATCATGTTGCTTGATGAAAGCAATCATCTCATCGGCACTTTTGGTGCCGGTACAGCCTGAGGCGTAGTCAAAATCCAACACGGGATCAACAATCGCACAGGACTTGCTGGCGGGATCGCGCACGATATAGCTAAAGGTATTGCTATCATCGTCAAAGAACACATCCACCTGAGGATGCTGCATATCGGTCATGGGTTTTCTCCCGTTAGTATCACGATAAACCCGGTATAATATGCAGCTATAAACTTATGTCAATTAACTATATTACATAAGTGACATTTTCAAACCAGCAGCAAACCGTAAGCAGCCAGAGCCGACAGCACCGTGGCGCCGCCGTAAAACAACAGCAGCATCCAGGGCTCAGGCCCCTCGATGTGTAAATCGTGCAGGCCGTGATACAAACGGTGCGCGGTGTGATACAGCGGCAACATGATTGCCACCCACATCACCAGCTTACCCAGAGGATGCGCCAAAGTGGTATGAATCAGCGCATAAGCAGTGCTCGGCTCCACCACAAACGGCAGCAATACGGCGGTGATGATGAACAGCGCGGGGGTTAAAAACGCCAGGGTCATACCCCCGCCGCCAAACAAAGACCAGGCAATCGGTTCGTGAGAGCGTTTATAGTTGTTCATGCCCATACCCCGCCAAAAAACATAAATGCGACAACAATCAACACCGTGCAGGTGATCGCCCCGCCCCAGTGTGCCGCCTTAAGAAGACCACCCGGCACCTCAAAACCCCGCGCGCGCAGCACAAGAATTTTTGGTACCAGGGCAAACCAGCTGACAATGTGCAGCAATAGAGCGGCACCAACGACAAGGTGGAACAAAACAAACCACGGCGAGCGCAACGCGGCCACCCAGTCGCCAAACGCAGCTTCGCCGCGTCCCAGCGCGAAAATACCGCAAATCAATAACAGCGTATACAGCATCAAGGGCAGTGCGGTGGCTTCGCGCAACATATAGAAACGATAAGCGGGATGTTTGAGCCACCAATTGCGCGGCTGCTTGGGCTGGTAGGGTTTACGCATCGCGCTTTCCTCCCCGTTTTCCAGTGAGCAGAGAAAGTATATTAAAACCGTAGTCGATATCTGACGCGACTTTGCCCCGGTTGATGGCCGCGGCAGGGTCTACACCCTTGGGACAGACATCGGAGCAATAGCCCACAAAGGTACAGGACCACACACCTTCTTCCGCATTTAAAAATTCCATGCGCTGGGCCTTGCCCTCATCGCGGGAATCCAGATTGTAACGCTGTGCCAGGGTCAGTGCGGCGGGGCCTAAAAACTCCGGGTTGCGACCAAACTGCGGACAAGCCGCATAACACAGACCGCAATTGATACACATACTAAATTGCTGGTAAGCGCTCAGTTCAAACGGCGTTTGTTTGTATTCTCCGGCGCTGACATCCTCGCTGTCAGAGGCGATCAAATAGGGTTTTACGGTTTCCAGCTTTTCCA
Source organism: Gammaproteobacteria bacterium (assembly GCA_002748505.1). GTDB lineage: Bacteria > Pseudomonadota > Gammaproteobacteria > Pseudomonadales > Halieaceae. Next base: position 6,437 of record PDSN01000154.1, read on the forward strand.
CAAAACCGGAAATATCGGCTACCAGATCCCGTTCTATCGGAAAATTCGCCAGCGGCTCCACGGTAATTTCGTCGCCCTCAAAATCCCGTAAAAATGCTTTGCAACCAAGCTTGGGCTCACCGTTGACCATGACGCCGCAACTGCCACAGATTGCCATACGGCAAGACCAGCGAAAGCTGAGACTGCCATCACACTCATCTTTCACATAGGCCAGGGCGTCGAGCACCGATGTGTCGATATCCACCGGCACTTTGAACGTTTCCCAGTGCGGCTCGGTGTCGCTTTCGGGGTTGTACCGTTTTACCTTCAGTGTTTTTTGCTCGCTCACGCTGACTCTCCCTGATTCTGTGAGACTTTTTGTGCGTCACCATAGGCGCGCGCGGCAGGCGGTGATGTGGTAATAACCACGTCCTGGTAACGCAATGTGGGGGCTGCGCCGCGGCTATAAAACGCCTGAGTATGTTTAAGAAAATTCACATCATCGCGCTTTAAGCAACCGTCTAAGCGCTGATGACTGCCGCGGCATTCATTGCGCGCCGCCGCGCTGGCGGTCATGGCCTCAGCCACATCCAGCATAAAACCCAGCTCGATGGCAACCAGCCATTCGGTGTTAAAAGCGTAATGGGAAGCAGACATATCGAGCTTTTCCATCCGCGCTTGCAACTGCGCAAGTACATCCGCGGTGTTTTGCACGCCATCTCTGGTACGGAAAATACCGACGCCAGACTCCATCGCCGCTGCCATGGCATTGCGAATATCGGCGATTTTCTCACTGCCTTTAGCGGTGCGCAGCGCATCCCAGCGGGCGCAGTTGTGTTTTACCTGTTCAGCAATCTGCGCCGTATCCACCGCGGTGTTTTGTTTGGCAAAATCCGCAGCCTGTTCACCGGCGACTTTACCAAACACGGACAGCTCCGCCAGCGAATTTGAACCCAGACGATTCGCCCCGTGCAGACCAACACTGGCGCACTCGCCCACCGCATAAAGCCCTGGAATGCTGGTCTGGGTGTGAATATCGGTCGCAATACCGCCCATGGTGTAGTGCGCTGTGGGGCGCACGGGAATCGGCTCATTTACGGGATCGACACCCACATAGGACTTAGCCAACTCGCGAATAAACGGCAGACGCTCATTGATTTTTTGTTCACCTAAATGGCGTAAATCCAAATTCACTGCCGTGCCGCGCGGGGTATCGATCACCCGACCTTTTTGCTCCTCGTGCCAAAATGCCTGGCTTAGGCGATCCCGTGGGCCCAGCTCCATGTATTTATTTTTTGGCTGACCCAATGGTGTTTCAGGCCCCAGCTCATAATCCTGCAAATACCGATAGCCATCCGTGTTGGTTAAAATACCGCCCTCACCGCGACAACCCTCGGTCATTAAAATACCGGAGCCTGGCAAGCCCGTGGGGTGGTACTGCACAAATTCCATATCCTGAAGCGCTGCGCCCTGCCGGTAAGCCATGGCCATACCATCGCCGGTAACAATACCGCCGTTGGTGTTGTAACGGTACACCCTGCCCGCGCCACCGGTGGCGAGAATCACGGCCTTGCCCAGTATCTGCGCGTAACTGCCATTTTTAATATCAATGGCCTGCACACCCGTGCAACGGCCCTCGTGCATCAGCAGATCCGTGCAGAAATACTCGTCGTAGCGTTTTATTTGGGGAAAACGCAGTGAGGTTTGAAACAAGGTGTGAAGAATATGGAAACCGGTTTTATCCGCCGCAAACCAGGTGCGTTCGATTTTCATGCCGCCAAAGGCGCGCACATTCACCGAACCATCCGCGCGGCGACTCCAGGGGCAACCCCAGTGCTCAAGACGTAAGTTTTCTTCGGTGGCATGCTTGACAAAATATTCCACCACGTCTTGATCGCACAGCCAATCACCGCCGGAAACCGTATCGGCAAAATGATACTCCACCGAATCGTGATCCTGCACGACACCGGCACAGCCCCCCTCGGCCGCTACCGTATGCGAACGCATGGGATACACTTTAGACACCAATGCAATTTCAAGTGTGGGGTCGCTCTGCGCTACCGCAATCGCCGCGCGCAAGCCTCCCCCCCCTGCACCAATAACAACTACATCTGCCCTGACTGTTTGCAAGCGCTTATCTCCCTGCCGTTTGTGGGTTGGCAAAAGCTTATTGTAAGAAGAACAGCCTGCGCTTGTTAGCAAAAACCACGCTTTGCACGGGAATTAAGCGTTATCGTGATATGAGTCAATAGATGAGAAACCTCAGCCTGGGGATAGCGGCCTGAGGTCGGGCAAAAAAACACCCTGACTGCGTTGATACAGCCAGGGTGCAGCGACAGTTTATCTCGCCATTTAAGACGCTGACATTACCGCCGCGACAGATTGGGCGAGGTAATCAATATTAGACGCATTTACACCTGCGACATTAATACGCGATGAATTCAGCATGTACACACCGTATTGCTCGCGCAAAGCCAGCACCTGCGCCTGAGTTAAACCCAGGAATGAGAACATGCCTTTTTCTTTGGCAATAAAGGAGAAATCTTTATCGCAAGCGGCACTGAGCTTAGTCACCAGCTCGCCACGCAGATCCTGAATACGGTCACGCATACCGACGAGTTCTTCAGTCCAGCTGACTTTCAAGTTACCGTCGCTAAGAATTCGACCTGCCAATATGGCGCCGTGTGCAGGTGGCATGGAATAAATCTTACGCGCAGCAACCAGGGCCTGCGACAACAGGGCATCGGCGCGGTCTTTGTTTTCGCAGATAAATAAGGTCGCGCCGGTACGCTCACGGTAAAGCCCCATATTTTTAGAGCAGGATGCGGCGACAATCATTTCAGGCAAGCGCTCGGCCAAAAGGCGTAAACCAGCCGCATCCTGTTCCAATCCATCACCCATGCCCTGATAGGCAATATCAATAAACGGCATAACGCCTTGCGCTTCGGCAAGATCGGCGATTTGCTGCCATTGCTCAATGGACAAATCCGCGCCGCTGGGGTTGTGACAGCAACCGTGTAACAGCACCACCTCACCTTTCTTGGCGTGGCGCAAATCCTCTAACATCGCCTCAAAGCTGACGCCGTGGCTGTGCGCGTCGTAATAGCGATAGTTTTCAAAACTGAGCCCCACACTACCCACCAGAGGAACGTGCACTGGCCAGGTGGGATCAGAGGCCCAAACCTTGGTACCGGGGTTTGCAGCGTGGATAATTTCCGCACCAATACGCAATGCACCGCAGCCACCGGGTGCCTGGATGACGCTGACACGACCGTCTTTGATCACCGCGCTGTCATCACCCAGCACCAGCCTGGCCATGCCTTCTCTAAAAGTCGCATCGCCAGCCGCGGCGATATAGGCCTTCGTGGTTTCCTGTTCAGCAAGCTCCGCCTGCGCCTGACGAATAGCACCAAACACGGGACAGACACCCGCCTCGTTCTGGTAAATACCAACCGTCAAGTCCACCTTCTGGGGACGATCATCGGCGCGGGCAATGGCAGCAAGTCCCAAAACGGGGTCATCGGGTAGGCGTTCTAAAGACTCAAACATAAAGCTCTCCTTTAATGGCGGATTGACGCTCCCAGTATGCCACACACTCGGACATTCTGCGCACTTTTGCGCAAACTATCGCGTTCGAGAAAGGCAAAATCCTGCTGCGCTCGGCTCATGATCAAAACCATGGTGTGCACTCGCATTATTCTCTCGCGCACCTGCACCGCTTGATATGCGCGCATTGTTATTTTTAAAACCGGATTTTAATTATGCCCATGCCTGCTTACTGAATAACAAATCACTGCGTTACCGCTGAGGTAACAAAACTGCGAAGTGTTTAACGCTTCCACACACCCGATGCCTAAGGGTCATTCTTGACAAACTTGATATACTGTATAAATATACAGTTATGAGCTACGCCGAACTACACTGCCTGTCCTGCTACAGCTTTTTGCGCGCTGCGTCACACCCCCACGAACTGGTGCAACGCGCTGCAAAGCTGGGCTATACCGCACTGGCAATCACCGATGAGTGCTCGCTGGCAGGTGTTGTTAAAGCCCATGTCGCCGCCAAAGAAGCCGGCTTAAAACTGATTATCGGCAGTGAATTTACCCTGCAGGAAGGTATCACCGTTGTCGCCCTCGCGCCCTGCCGACAGGCTTACAGCGAGCTTTCCGGGTTAATCAGTAAAGCTCGCAGGCGTAGCCCCAAGGGGCAATACCGCTTAAATCTCCAGGACTTGTGCTTTCACCTGAAGCGCTGCCTGCTGATCTGGCGACCCAAAGCAAACGCGAACCATAATCCACACTACGGCAAACAACTGGCGAGATACTTTGCCGGAAGACTCTGGCTGGGTGTCAGTCACCATCTGGCTAACAGCGAAGTTAAGCACTACCTGGCGCAATACCAGCTCGCACAAAAATACCAGATCCCCATGCTCGCCTGCGGTGAAGTGACCCTGCACGAATCCAGGCGTAAACCACTACTGGATGTTTTTACCGCCCTGCGTCACGGCTGTAGCGTTGCCGAGCTGGGTACACGCCGCGCCGCCAATGCCCAAGCCCATCTTCGCCCACTGCGCACATTGGCCACGCTCTACCCCCTGGCGTTGTTAAAAGAAACCCAAAACGTCGCCGCTCGCTGTCACTTTTGCCTGTCGCAACTGCGTTATGAATACCCCGAGGAAATCGTACCCAAAGGCTTTAACGCCAATAGCTATCTAAAATTTTTAGTCAAAAAAGGCAAACGACAGCGCTGGCCAGGGGGCGTGCCCGCAGATATTGACAAACGCATTGCCAAAGAACTCAAGCTCATTGGCGAAATGTCCTACGAGTATTACTTTCTCACTGTGTATGACATCGTACAGTTTGCCAAACAGCGCGGCATTTTATGCCAGGGGCGCGGCTCGGCTGCGAACTCCGTGGTGTGTTATTGCCTGTTTATTACCGAGGTATCACCCGAACGCATCGCCCTGCTGTTTGAGCGTTTTATCTCCAAAGAACGCAACGAGCCACCGGATATCGACGTCGACTTCGAACACGAACGCCGCGAGGAAGTCATTCAATATATCTACCAAAAATACAGTCGCAAACGCGCCGCACTTGCCGCCACCGTAATCACTTATCGATCGCGCAGCGCAGTGCGCGACGTGGGCAAAGCACTGGGCATTGATAGCACACTGATAGAAGACCTCAGTCAGTCAATGGGCTGGTGGGAAAAACGCAGCGAATTATTAAAACGCTTCGCAGAACACGGGCTTGACAGCCACACGCAACAGGCTCGTTTATTTTATGAGCTGGTACAAGAAATACACGGTTTTCCAAGACACTTATCGCAGCATGTGGGTGGCTTTATTATCACCCGCAGCCCTGTTTCCACTTTAGTTCCCGTAGAAAACGCCGCCATGGCCGAGCGTACGGTTATCCAATGGGATAAAGAAGACATCGAAGCGCTGGGCTTACTAAAAGTGGATGTTTTGGCTCTCGGCATGTTGAGTGCGATTCGCAAAAGCCTTGATTATATCCGCCAATATCAAACACAGATTAACAGTGTCGGTGATATTCCCACTGGCTGTCCTGCCACTTATCAAATGCTGCAACGGGCGGACACCATCGGCGTTTTTCAAATCGAGTCGCGCGCTCAGATGTCCATGTTGCCACGCCTGCGCCCGGCCAGTTTTTATGACCTGGTCATTCAAATTGCCATCGTGCGTCCAGGCCCTATTCAGGGCGATATGGTACACCCTTATTTGCGCAGACGCGCAGGCATTGAGGCCATCACTTACCCAAGCCCTGCCATAGAAAACGTCTTAAAACGCACCCTGGGCGTGCCCATTTTTCAAGAGCAGGTCATTAAACTCGCTATGGTGGCAGCGGGATTCAGCGGCGGCGAAGCCGATCAGTTACGCCGCGCTATCAGCAATTGGGGCAAAAACTCCCGCCTGCTGGAATTTGAGGAAAAACTCGTCAATGGTATGCGCGAGCGCGGCTACAGCACGGAATTTGCGAAACGCCTGTTTGAGCAAATAAAAGGTTTTGGCGGCTACGGCTTTCCCGAATCCCATTCGGCCAGTTTTGCGCTGCTTGCCTACAGCTCTGCGTGGCTTAAACGCCACCATAGCGCCGCATTCTACACCGGCCTTCTCAACAGTCAGCCCATGGGTTTTTACAGCATTTCACAGTTAGTACAAGATGCGCGCAAACACGGTGTCACATTTTTGCCGGTGGATGTTGCTCACAGCCTATGGGATCACCAGGTACTGGTATCCAGCCGGGGTGAAACACCACCCCGCCAGATACGGCTGGGCTTTCGTATTATCAACGGTTTGTGTCAGAACAGCGCTCTGCATTTGATTGGCGCCAGAAATCAGCGCCCTTTTACAGACCTGGCAGACTTAAAAAAACGCGCCCAGTTAAATGCCAGGGATTTACAGGCGCTGACGACCAGCGATGCCTTGCTTTCTATCAGCGGTCATCGCCAACAAAGTCAGTGGCGGTTAATGAGTTTACCCAAGCCGCGACCATTACTTGAGAAAGTCGATGCGACAGCGGCGCAGGCGCCACAACAGGCTATTGCGCCCGCAAGTGAAATTCGTCAAATCACGGCAGACTACCACAGCACCGGCCTCAGCCTGCGCCGTCATCCAATGAGTTTACTGCGCGGGGAAAAAGCGTTTAGAAACTGCCTGCGCCATAGCGACCTGGCAACACTTGGCAATCACCGTTTTATCAGCATCGCCGGGCTGGTGACCTGCAGGCAACGCCCCGGCACGGCATCCGGCGTGCTGTTTCTCACCCTGGAAGATGAAACCGGCAATAGTAATGTGGTGGTTTGGTCGCAGATACAACAGCGCTTCCGCGCCGAACTACTCAACGCAACCCTGCTGCGCGTAAGCGGCACAGTGGAATCCAAAGACAACGTCACGCACGTCATCGCCCGTCACCTGCAAGACGACAGCCACCACCTGGAACAACTGAAATTAGCGTCGCGGGACTTCCACTGACAGTCAGCGGCGAGACTTCGGAACCGGCAGCAACATCAATACGAGCGCTAACACCAGCGGAATGATAATAAACAGCACTGCAAGGGGATTGTACAGCATGTTAAAACCTCCATGCGTCTTGAACACGCGGCCATTACAGCAACTAAAATTAGAGTAAACATACTA
>PDSN01000155.1 GCA_002748505.1 Gammaproteobacteria bacterium
GCCATGGGGCCGGCTTGATCGAGACTTGAGGCAAAGGCCACCATGCCGAGGCGGGAAATACGGCCATAGGTGGGTTTCAGGCCGGTAATGCCGCAGAGCGCTGCCGGCTGGCGGATCGAACCGCCGGTGTCGGTGCCGGTAGCTGCGGGTGCGAGGCGCGCGGCGACCGCAGCGGCGGAGCCGCCGGATGAACCGCCGGGCACTTTAGTGGTATCCCAGGGATTTTTACACACCCCGTAAAAGCTGGTTTCGTTGGATGAGCCCATGGCGAACTCGTCCATGTTGGTTTTGCCCAGCATCACCATGCCGGCTTCGTTCAGGCGCGATACCACCGTGGCATCGTAGGGCGGTATGAAGTTGTCCAGCATTTTCGATGCGCAGCTGGTGCGCACCCCTCGGGTACAAAAGATGTCTTTTTGCGCGATGGGAATGCCGGTCAGTCGTTGGGCGCTGCCATCTTGCAGGCGTGCATCGGCGGCTTTGGCCTGTGCCAGAGCCTGTTCCGGGCAGGTAGTGATAAAACTGCCCAGCTCGCCGTCGTAGCGGTCGATGCGTTCAAGGAAATGCCGGGTCAGCTCAACACTGGAAAAATCGCCGTTTGCCAGCCCGTTGGCAAGCTCGACGAGAGATAAATGATACATGGTCGCTCTCTAAAGTTTGGGTGGCGTTTAGTCAATCACTTTGGGTACGAGGTAGAGGCCGTCTTCTACCGCGGGGGCGATGGCCTGGTAGGCCTCGCGCCGATTGGTTTCGGTAACCTCGTCGGCGCGCAGGGGCTGGTGCGCGTCCAGTGGGTTGGCCAGAGGTTCCACCGCTGTGGTGTCCACCGCTTGTAATTGCTCAACCATACCCAAAATGGCGTTGAGGCGCTCGTTGACCTCGTGGGTCTGGCTGGCATCGATACGGATTTTTGCCAGATCGGCAATATCGGCGATGGTTTCTTCTGAAATGGCCATAGTTGTCCTTAGGTTCGTGATAGTCAGGTCATCCTGTTTGGCTGGGCGGGGCAGGCGAATAAAGCGCTGCTGCCGCGTCGCGAGGGCAAACTTAACACATTTGCGCCTTGCTCAAAATCCCCGTGATTGGTACAGTTGCTGGATTTTGAAGATAGGCAATGATCGCGTGCTGGTGTCGCGGACTGGTCGATGAAGAAAGAGTCGGCCAAGACGCAACGCTCAGGCTCGTCCAATCGTATTGCAAGGTAATAGATTTCATGTTGAAAAAACTGCGCGGAATGTTTTCCAATGATCTTTCGATTGATCTGGGAACCGCCAACACTGTGATTTACGTGCCCAATCAGGGCATTGTTCTGGATGAGCCCTCGGTGGTGGCAATTCGCACCCACAACGGTCAAAAAACCATCGAGGCGGTGGGTACCGAGGCCAAACGCATGCTGGGGCGGGTGCCCGGCAATATCGTGGCCATTCGCCCTCTCAAAGACGGCGTTATCGCCGATTTTGAAGTAACTGAGAAAATGTTGCAGCACTTTATTTCCAAGGTGCACGATTCGCGTTTTATTCGCCCAAGCCCTCGTGTACTGGTTTGCGTACCCTGCAAATCAACCCAGGTAGAGCGCCGCGCAATTGAGGAGTCCGCCCGCGGCGCGGGTGCGCGGGAAGTGCGCTTGATAGAAGAACCCATGGCCGCGGCGATAGGTGCCGGTCTTGAAGTTGAGGAAGCCCGAGGCTGTATGGTAGTGGATATCGGTGGTGGCACCACCGAAATCGCGATTATTTCTCTAAACGGCGTGGTGTACAGTGATTCCGTACGCATTGGCGGTGATCGTTTTGATGAGGCGATTGTCGCCCACGTGCGCCGACATTACGGCAGTTTGATTGGCGATTCCACCGCTGAACGTATCAAACAGGAAGTGGGCTGCGCCTGCAAAGAGAGTGAACTGCGCGAAATTGATGTGCGCGGTCGTAATCTGGCCGAGGGCGTACCCAGGAGTTTTACCTTAAACAGTGATGAAGTGCTCAAGGCCATGGAAGATACCCTGCAGGCCATCGTGCAGGCAGTCAAGGGCGCCTTGGAGCAGTCACCACCGGAACTCGCAGCAGATATTGCCGAGTCGGGCATCGTGCTCACCGGCGGTGGTGCCTTGCTGCGCGATATCGACAAGCTGATCGCCGAAGAAACCGGTCTGCCGGTGGTCGTAGCGGAAGACCCGCTGACCTGTGTGGCGCGCGGTGGCGGTATGGCGCTTGAGCGTATGGATAGACGTATGATTGGTCTGCTCTCCAGCGACTGAAGACAGCACTGACGCCGAGGTGTTGCCATAAAGCCCCTATTTGTCAAGCAAACCTCTGTTCACCTGCGTTTGGTACTGGTGCTTGCGGTGGCGATCGCCTTTATCGCGTTTGACCTGTTCGACGCACGCCTCGACAAAACCCGCTCGGTGCTCACCGCAGCGGTGCAACCCTTTATTTATTTGGCCGATTTACCCGCGCGGTTGGTGTCTGGCAGCCAGGGGTATTTTCAGTCCCGCGATCAGTTAATTGAACAAAATCAACGCCTGCGCAGGGAAAACCTGGTGTTGCAGGGGCGATCCCTGCAGATGGTGTCCCTGCGCACGGAAAACACCCGTTTGCGCGCCCTGCTTAACTCCGGTGCCCTGTTGCAGGACGATATTCTGGTAGGGGAAGTGATTGGCGTGACGCCGGATCCTGCGCGCCATGAGATCATTATCAACCGCGGTGCGGCGGACGGTGCCTACCCTGGCCAACCTCTGATCGATGATAAGGGGCTGGTGGGGCAGGTGTTGCGAGTGTCTGAAAACCAGGCCAGAGCGCTGCTCGTTAGCGATGCCACCCATGCGGTACCGGTGCAAGTTAATCGCAATGCCGTGCGCGGTGTCGCCGAAGGTGTGGGGCGGCTGGATGTGCTGGAACTGCACCATATTCCCGCCACCACGGATATTCACGAGGGTGATGTGTTGGTGACATCCGGCCTCGGCGGTCGTTTTCCCAAGGGCTATCCAGTCGCCGTGGTGTCGATGGTGGAGCGCAGCCCCGGCCAGGCATTCGCCAAAGTTCTGGCTGCCCCCATGGCGGCGCTGGATCGCGGCCGCTATGTGTTGTTGGTGTTCTCCGGTGTAGAGCAGCAATGAAGCCGCGCGCCCACGCCTATTGGGTGGTACTGCTGAGCTTTGCCCTTGCCGCTTTCTTGCAAATTGTTCCTTTGCCAACGGTGCTGAGCTGGTGGCGACCGCCGTTTCTGATGTTGGTGGTGGTGTACTGGGTGGTGGCGATCCCCCATCGCGTTGGGCTCACCACGGCTTTGCTGCTTGGGCTTTATGCGGATGTGCTGTACGGCGCGGTGCTCGGCCAGAACGCGCTGGCGCTGGTGTTGACGACCTATATCGCGCTGCTGTTGTACCAGCGCTTTCGCTTGTTTGCTCTGTGGCAACAGGCGGGAGTGGTGTTGCTGCTGGTGGCCTTGTATCAGTTTTGTGGACAGTGGGTGCAAAGCCTGGCCGGTAGAGGTGCGCCGGACTTGCGCTTTCTTCTGCCGGCAATTACCAGCACTGTGTTGTGGCCCTGGCTGTTTTCGCTGCTGCGCCGGGTGCGCAGACGCTTTAAGGTGGAGTAATCATGAGGGTGAAACCACTGATTCTGGCCTCGGCTTCACCGCGGCGCAAAGCCCTGTTAGCGCAGATCCTGGCCGAGTTTGAGGTGCAAGCGGCGGATATCGACGAAACCCCGAACGCGGATGAGCACCCAGGCGAGTATGTACTGCGTATGGCCAGAGAAAAAGCCCAGGCCATCCAGGCGCAGCGGGTGTTGGCGTCCGATACTGCGGTGGTGTCTGGGGGGCTTATTCTGGGCAAGCCAGCTGATGAGGACGCCGCCCGCGCCATGCTCACGCGCTTAAGTGATGGCTGGCACAGCGTCTTCAGTGCGGTGTATTTGCGTTGCGACGGCGTGTCGTTTCAGGATATAGCCGAGACACGGGTGAAATTTGCGCCGCTTAGCGAGGCGCAGATCAGTGCCTATCTCGCTACGGACGAGCCCTGGGACAAGGCGGGTGGCTACGCCATCCAGGGTCTGGCCGGTGTGTTCGTCGAGCGCATAGAGGGTAGTTACAGCAATGTGGTGGGACTACCCCTTGCGCAGACCAACAGCCTGCTAAATGCCGCGGGCATTGCGACACGTTTAAGCGGAGGTACAGCGTGAGTAGTGGCAGCGAGATTCTGATTAACCAGACGCTTACCGAAACCCGCGTCGCGCTGCTGGAAAACGGTTTGGTGCAAGAGGTGCTGGTTGAGCGCAGTGCAGGGCGCTCATTGGTGGGCAATATCTATCTGGGCAAGGTTGAACGCGTACTGCCTGGTATGGAAGCGGCCTTTATCAATATCGGTCTTGAACGCAGCGCATTTTTGCATGTGTCGGATTTATCCGCAGCGCGCAAAAAGGGCAATGGGGAAGCGCCGTTGATCTCGGAGTATCTGGCCGAGGGTAAAAAACTGGTGGTGCAGATCGTGCGCGCACCGGTGGGTAGCAAGGGTGCGAGGGTGACCACGGAGCTGACCTTGCCCGCGCGCTACATGGTGTTTGTGCCAAACAATTCCCGTCGAGGGGTATCGCAACGTATAGAGGATGAGGCCGAGCGCGAGCGTTTGCTGCAGGGTTTGGACGAGGCTTTGACGCATGAGCCGATGGAGCAAACGCATGGTTTTATTGTGCGCACGGTGGCCGAGGGTATGGACAGCGCCGCCTTCGCTGCCGATTTAAGGTTTTTAAAGCGACTCTGGGCGGCGCTGCAGCGCCGTGTAAAACTTGCCACGGGACCGCGACTGTTGTACGAAGATCTCGCCCTGGGGCAGCGCGTATTACGCGATATGGCGCGGGAGGACGCCACTCAAGTGCTGGTGGACAATTCGGCGTTGTACGATACGCTCAAGGCGTTCTGTGAGGATTACGTGCCGGAGATAGCATCGCTTGTGCGCTTGTATACCGATGCCCGCCCGCTGTTTGAGCAGCACAATGTGGAAGCGGATATTGCGCGTGCGCTTGAACGCACTGTGCCCTTAAAATCCGGCGGTTATCTGGTGTTCGACCAGGGCGAGGCAATGACCATGATCGATGTCAACACCGGCTCTTTTGTGCGCGGCCGCAATCTGGAAGAAACCGTGTTTAAAACCAATCTGGAAGCGGCGGTGGCGCTGGCACGGCAGGTTCGCTTGAGAAATCTGGGCGGCATCATCATTGTCGACTTCATCGATATGTGCGATGTTGAGCACCAGCGCCAGGTGCAGCGGGCACTCAATCGCGCCATGCAGAACGACAGCGTGCGCCACAGCATTTCCGGTGTATCCGACCTTGGCCTGGTGGAAATGACCCGCAAGCGCAGTCGCGATAGCTTGCAGCATTCTCTGTGTGAGACCTGTCCAACTTGTGCCGGGCGCGGCGTGGTAAGATCCTGCGAAACGGTGTGCTATGACATTTTCAGGGAAATTCAGCGCGAGGGTCATAGCTGGGAAAATCATTCCTTAATGGTGCTGGCCTCGCAGGCGGTGGTGGACTATTTGCACGATGAGGCTTCCGCCTGCGTCGCCGATCTGGAGGAGAGCATCGGCAAGACCCTAAAATTTCGGGTCGAGCCCCTGTATACTCAGGAACAGTTTGATATTGTGCTGCTATAACTGGCGCAAAGAGGTTTAACCATGACAAGATGCGGGGAAGTCACTTGCGACAGCGGCCCGCACGTTGCGGGAGTGACTGTGTGACCGTAGAGGCTGATGCACGCTCCCTGCTGCACCGACTGGGACGCCTGTGCTGGGCGCTGCTGATTACCGCGCTGTTGTTATTGGCTGTCTATGTGGGAGCGGGTCGCTATGCGATGGCGAACCTGTCGCCGTGGCAGCATTCAATTATTACGCAGCTCAATCAGCGTCTACCTTTTGTGATCGACGCAGAGGGTGTGCGTGGAGATTGGCAGTTTTTTTCGCCAGTGCTGGTCTTTGAGGGGCTTACGGTGCGCGGAAAAAACGCCGAGAGCACACCTGTGGCGCTCAGTCGCGGTAGTGTCAAGGTGGATGTGCTGGCGAGCTTGCTGAGTCTGGCGCCTAAAATTTCAGAGGCCACGCTGGAGCAGTTGGCACTGAAAGCGCACATGGAAGCATCGGGACGTCTGGTATTTCCCGGTTTGCCGGCGGGCGAGGGCGAGCTGGGCGATCAGCTATTGGATTTCCTGCTGGCCTTGAAGCACGTCAGCTTGATCGATAATTCCCTGTTATTAACCAAAGCCAATAGCCAGCGCCGTGATTTACGTTTAAATCTTCGTTTTAGTACCAACGGGGGTAAGCGTAATCTGCGGGGGCTTATCAATGTGTTGAATTCGGGCACTGAAATACAAGTGGCGGGCAGCGGTGTGGGCGACCCGCGAGATCTCGACAATTTCGACGGTCAGTTATTCAGTCGCTTTGATACCGGCGAGCTGGAAACACTGCTGGAATACCTGCCCGAAGCGCTGACCTACGGTGTGGGCGCGGTCACCGGTACGGCCAGTATCGATTCTTGGCTGCGCTGGCGCAAAGGTGAGCCGCGCGTGACCGTGACCGCTAAAGTTGATCGTTTAAACCTGAAGGGCAAAACGACCCACCCCTGGCACCTGGCCCTGGATGATTTGTCGTTTAAAGCGCGCCTGCAACAGCGCGACGGTGTGTTTCGGCTGTGGATGAATGATTTTAACGCCAGCGATGACTCGGTGTCGTGGCAATTGCCCGCGTTACAGGTGCAGGTACAGGGCCAGAATGTGCAATTGCGTGCTCAGGCCCTGCATGTGGATCAAGCGACGCATTTCTTATTGGCCAGCGATGCTCTACCCGAGGCCGCCGCTGACTTGATCACTACCTTGCGACCGCGGGGTTTCGTCAGTGAGCTGGAGCTGGCGGTCGCTGATTATCGCGAGCCCGCCAAGACCTGGTCGGGCAGTGCGCGTTTCAACGCGTTGGCGGTGGATCCCTGGGATTACGGCGTGGGTCTAAGCGGGGTAAGCGGCTATATCCGTGGTGACCATCGCGGGCAGGCTGATGTGTTGGTGGACACCGAGGACTTTGCCCTGCGCGTACCCGTGGCTTACCACCATCCTTTGCTGTTTGACACTGTGCTCGCCACTATTCGCCTGGGGTGGAGTGCAGAGCGTCTGCTACTGCATTCGGGCTTGATAGAGACGACTGGCGAAGAGGGTGCGGCGCGGGCTGTGTTGGACTTGAACCTACCCTTCCACCACACTCCTGAGGGGCCGAAAATGGGACTGCTGGTTGGCTTAAAAGACAGTCATCCGCGCTACCGCAAAAAATTTGTGCCCCATGTGTTACCCGCTGATTTACGCAGTTGGATAGATCGGGCGGTGGCTGATAATGCCGCTGCCAAAGTGCTGGATGCGGGGTTTTTGTGGCGTGGTAGTTTGCGTGCGCGCGCTAACGACAGGCGCACGATACAGTTGTTTGTTGATGCCAAAGACCTTGCCCTGCAGTTTGATCCGCAATGGCCGCCGCTTGAGGATTTTGCGGGGCTGGTCTTTGTCGATGACGAGCGCGCCAGCATCTGGGGGGAGCGGGGGCGTCTGTATGACCTTGCCTTACACCAGGTTAATGCGGAGGTGTACAGGGATAACAAGCGGCAAGTGACCTTGGGTGTCGTCGCCAAGGCGGAGGGTCCCGCCGCAGATGGACTGAAACTGATTAACCGTTCGCCCCTGAAAAAACTGAGCAGCGGTGCTTTACTTGATTGGCAAGCCAGCGGTCAGGTGTTGGGGGATCTGGATTTAGTCCTCAATCTTGCAAACACAAATACACCGCCTGTGGTGAAGGTGCGCACCGAATTTGAAGATTTAGGCTTAAGCCTGGGCGCAGCCGGCCTCAGCTTGACAGATGGCAGCGGTGCGTTGCGTTATTCGACTGCCAGAGGTTTTTCATCGAGGAAACTGAAGGCAAAACTATGGGGCAAACCCCTGTCAATTTCGCTTAAGCAACACAGCGTAGAAAATGCTGAGTTGGACATTCGCTTCCGTACCGATGTGGCGATGAAGCGAGTGCGGCAGTGGTTACAGGCCAAGCCGCTAAAGCTTGCCAGCGGCACCGCTGCATTAAAGGGGCGGGTATCCTTAGCCAAGGGTGAAGCACCGCTTTTATATATCAGCAGTAACTTACGCGGTGTGGCGCTGGATGTGCCAAAACCCTGGGGCAAAAACAAACAGGAGAAAAGCTCCTTACAGGTTCGCGTGCCTTTAGATGGTGATATTCGAACGGCGCGCGTGGTTTTAGGTTCGACATTATTGGCGGATATTGCGGTACAGGGCCACGAGCTGAAAAGCGCAAGCATTGGTATCGGCGAGGAACCAGCAAGTGTTGAATCAGGCCAGTATGTGTTAAACGGCTCGGTTGAGGAGTTAAACGTCGAGCAGTGGCAAGACACAGTGTGGCGATATTTCTTAACGGGCAGTGACCAGCCGAATGTCAAACTGCTGGCAGTGGATAAGCTCAACGTTGGAAAATTACAATTACTCGGTCGGGAATTTACCCAAGTGCGGTTAAGCGCTCATCAAAATGCCCAGTCCTGGCAAATTCAGGCCAGCAATGGTTTGGCGAAGTTTTCATTGCTTCCAAATCCAGATGGAGAGGGCCTGCAGATACAGATTCCCCGGCTTGATCTGGCACTTTTTGAGAGTGGGGATACCGTCGACGACATAATCAATACGGATAGAGCCTGGCCGCCCATGGCGGTCACTGTGAAACAATTATCGAATAAAGGCGCAATGCTGGGTAGTTTGCGTTTTGATTTGGCCGTGCAAAAAGAGCAGATTGACGCCAGTAACATTGTGGGTCTTGTTTCGGGCCTTGAATTGAAATCAGACGCTCCCGGACGTTTGCTGTGGCGCAGGGGTGAGTTCGCCTGGACGCGCTTTGATGGTCAATTGCATTTTTCCAATCTTGGCGATGTCTTGGCTGAGCGGGGCTATCAGCGTGTTATTGAAACTAAAAACGGCGAATTTAGTATTGATATGACCTGGCCTGGTGCGCCGCAGAACGTGGGCCTGATAGATGCGCGAGGTAGTCTGCAATTAAGTGTTGGCGAGGGGCGTTTTCTCAAAGCCAGTACTGCAACCTCAAACACACTGCGGGTTATTGGTATTTTGAATCTGGCGGAATTTGTTTCGCGCTTGAGTCTGGATATCTCGCCGCTGGTGAAATCCGGTATTGTGTTTGACAATATCAGCGGCGATATTGCCCTTTCCCAAAATAATGTATCGATAAATTATGTGGATGTGAACGGCCGCTCCAGTCGTTTCAATTTGCGCGGCAACGCCAATGTGCTTGCGCAAACGATGGACGCAGAATTGGGCGTTGTTTTGCCGGTGACCAACAATCTCCCGCTGGTGGCTGCGGCTTCCGGTGCCTGGCCGTTGGCGGCGGGGCTGTTTTTGGCGGGGCAGGTATTTGGCGATCAAATTGATAAAATCGCCAGTATGGTGTATCACGTCGAGGGCCCCTGGCAAGACCCCGACGTTAGTTTGAAACGCCTGTTTGACGGCAATGCCGCGGAGGCCAAAAAATTATCTGCCAATAAACAGGGTGAATCCGTGGTGCAGTAGTGCGACAGTGACACAGTGTGGCAATAAACAGTGAGGCAAAAAGAGGGCTGTAGCTGGCGATAAGCTGCTTGCAGAGTGTTTCTCAGTCCGGTAGTCTAGCCTCGCTCTGGTGATGGCCCGTGCGAACGGGCGATTGAAAAGGGAATCCGGTTAGATTCCGGAACTGACGCGCAGCGGTATTGGAGAACGACGTCGACACGCGCAGCTATCATGCTCTGCCCGATACAGCGGGGCAGGCTCTACCCGAAAAGCGGGGCAAGCTCTACCCGAAAAGCGGGGCAGGCTCTACCCGATACAGCGGGGGGCAGGCCCTATCCGATAGCAACGCAGGCACTGTTTTTATTGTAAAAATGGGAAGCCGTTGATTTAGGCCGGATATTTCATCAGTAAATGGAATTTTCGGACAAAAGGACAAAGAAGGTTGCTCAAACATCATGAACAGCGTAGCGGTAGCTACGGTTTGAATGATTTTGGGCAAGATTCGAAGTCATTTTTTTCGAAAAACCATTTAGGTGCTAACTGTACATGTATTTTTACCGCTACTCATGGCATAACTCATTGATATTAAATGAACAATAGCAGAGTAGCCGGCGTACTGGTGAATTATCCGGGTTAGGCCGAGCCTTTGGCTCGATGCTCCTGAGTCCGAATACCTGCCAGAGATGAATGCTCTTGTCTTCGCGATTGAGGTAAAGTGCGGTAAGCGTCTGTGTTGCGCCGCTCTTTGTGTTCCTCCTTTTTTCATCGTTGCGACTGGCATGAGTAAGTCGCGAATGCTTAAAAAGGAGTTAACCATGAAACACTACACCGCCTTAACATTGACCTTGGCAACAGCTTGTTTGTCGAATTCAATGCCTGTGGCAGCCGCTGATACCGAACTGGAAGAAGTCACGGTTTACGGCACCCAGCTTGAAGAAACCATACCGCAGATGCTTGAGCAATACGGGAATCAGTTGGAGATTATCAGCGCGGAGCAGATTCGCGACGGCGCTTTTACCGATATTGCCGACGCCCTCAGGTTGCTGGTACCGGGCCTGCATATTTCCCCCAAAAACGGCCCTTTTGACTATCAGCCTGTTGAAAAAGCCTATATGAAGTACAATAGCGTAAATCTTCGACTGAGGTCTACCAATGCGCGGCGAGATTGATCCACAAGCATCCATGTTCAG
>PDSN01000156.1 GCA_002748505.1 Gammaproteobacteria bacterium
GGCCGGGTGGCCATTGCAACGCTGCTTGAGCGCACGGTGGTGTTGACTGAGCATCCGCATGTTAAGTTTTTTATCGACTTTCATGCGGTTGGCGCGGCGCAGCACGTACCGCTATGGGGCGAGCCGCCTATTGTTGACGATGGGGCATTTACGGCTATTTTGCCCGTGTCGGTGGGTGAGCTTCGGCTGTGGGCCTGGTATGCAGGTGGGCAACCGCCTCTGCCGTTAACCGTGTGGGTAATGCGTTCAGTGTTGTTGTTATTTGCCCTTGCGAGTGTGTTATTTGCGAAACGCTATTGGTTGAAGCTTAAAGATGTACAAACTATGGTGCGCCGCCTGCGCAATTTATTTTCCTACTCGCCTATTCCAGCGGGAGCCATGCTCTCGGCAAAGTCTTCATTACATGTGAACGCCGCCTTTGAAGACTGCTATGGTTATGACATTGCTGAGCTTGAAAAACTGCGCAAAGAGCAGGGTATGCGTGCTGTGTTGCGGCTTCTGTTTCCCGATCCTGTGCAATATCGCAGAACCTTAAAAACCTGGGCCCAGCAAGTACGCTGCGGCGAAGCGGGTCTTCACACCCCTACGAGTGTGGTGCTGCGCTGTAAAGACGGTTCGACAAAGCTCGCTCTGCTCAATGTTATTCTGATGAATCACCCCAGCGTCGATGAATGGATTGCGGTGTTGATGGATGTAGAGGAAGAGCGCAAGGCCAACGAGCAAAACCAGTTGTATTCCCAGGTATTTAATGCCGTACAAGAGGCCATTTTAATAACCGATACCAAGGACAACGTGGTTGACATCAACCCTGCGTACAATGCCATTACCGGTTATAGCAAAGAGGAGCTGGTGGGCAGAGTTATACCCAGGGTTTATACAGATCAGCAGGGCGAAGCGTTCTTCGATGCGATGGAAACGGCACTTGAAAAGACCGGATTGTGGCGCGGCGAATACTGGTCATGGCGTAAAGATGACGAGTTTTATCAGCGTGATATGTCCGTGTCTGCGGTTTACGATAACGAGGGCAAAGCCACTCATTATGTGTCGGTGTTTACCGATGCGACCGAGAAAAAACGCCAGCAAAAAGAGCTGGAGTTGATGAAGCATTTTGATTTGCTGACACACTTGCCAAATCGCACCCTGTTTACGGATCGATTTGAACAGGCTGCCGCGCGATGTCGGCGCAACGGTACCCTGATTGCCGTGTGCGTTTTCGATCTGGATGAATTCAAGCAAATTAACCACGATTACGGCGAGGCCCTGGGCGACCAGCTTTTGATCGCGGTGTCCAACCGGATTCGCATGAGCGTGCGCGAGGAAGACACTCTGTCGCGCTTCGGCGGTGATGAGTTTATCCTGTTGCTAGGTGACATTGATACTGCTGACAGCTGCGTTCAAACATTGGAGCGTATTCAGGAGAACCTGCGCTATCCCTACGATCTTGATGGCCAGCAAATCAAAACCAGCGCGTCTGTGGGTGTGACTTTGTATCCACAGGATGACGATGATTTGGATATTTTATTACGCCACGCGGATCAGGCTATGTATCAGGCCAAATTGACCGGTCGCGACACCTACTGCCTGTTTAACCGCGAAAACGATCAGCGTTTGGTCGAGCAACATGACCGCCTGCGGAGTATAGAAAAAGCCCTGGCTGATGAGCAGTTTGTACTGTATTACCAACCCAAGGTGAATTTGTCCACCGGAGAGGTGTTTGGCGCAGAGGCCTTGATTCGCTGGAATCATCCCGAGCGCGGCGTGCTGCCTCCCGGTGCATTTTTACCCCATGTGGATGGCCACCCCGTTGAATTGAAAATGGGGCACTGGGTAATCCTTGCCGCCTTGAAGCAGATGGATATCTGGCATCAACAGGGGCTGGAATTCCAGGTCAGTATTAACATTTCTTCGTTTCATATGCAGTCCGGATTATTCTATACCCAGTTGCAGGAGGCGTTGGCGCGCTACCCTGATATCAAGCCGTCGAACCTGCAAATTGAGGTATTGGAGAGCAGCACACTGGCAGATATCACCTCGATTCGCGATATGGTTGCTGCTTGTCACAATGAACTGGGGGTGTCTATTGCTCTGGATGATTTTGGCACGGGCTACTCATCCTTAACGCATATTAAAGAACTTAGCGCCGATACGGTGAAAATCGATCAAACCTTTGTGCGCGATATGCTTGAAGACCCCAACGACTACGCCATTGTTGACGGTGTGGTGCGCCTGGCTGACGCCTTCAACCGATGCGTGGTGGCGGAAGGGGTGGAAGAGGCCGAACACGGTCTGATGCTTATGGCGATGGGTTGTACTCACGCGCAGGGTTATTGTATTGCCAAGCCGATGCCGGCCAGTGAGTTGCCGGCATGGATAAAGAATTACGAGCACCACGCGACCTGGGGAGCCTTCCCGTTTGGTAAATTGACGCCTGCCGAAAGCCAGCTGGTGATTTTGAAAATGAGCTTCGGCCACTGGGCAGCGCAAATTGAAAGGAATATGAAGTTGGCGCAGCGTGAGTCGAATGGGCAGTATTGCGCGATTCGCGGCGACAGCCACTGTCACTGTAATGTCTGGTTAGAGCGCGAAAAGCGCAGCCATTTGTTCGATCAAACATGGCTGGCAAAACTTGACGTACTTCACCAAGAGGCGCATACCTTGGCGGATGAAATTGACAGGCTGGAGCAGGGGTCGCAGCAGGTTTTACAGGCCATCAAATACAGCGAGTTTGAAGGCGTCAGAGACGCTTTGCTTGCGCTCATCGACCGCCCGGTGTTTGCCACCGCACACACTGGGCGTCTGGTGAGAGTTTAGTCGCGTTTACTCGCTTCAAGCAGTGTCGCCATAAGCGCTTTTTGGGCGTGCAGGCGGTTTTCGGCCTCATCCCAGATAACGGTGTCCGGCGCGTCCATCAATCCCGTGCTGATTTCCTCGCCCCGGTGTGCGGGCAGACAGTGCATGTACAGGGCATCACTGGCCGCCACGTCCATCAGTGCTTCGTTCAATTGATAGTCCGCAAAGGCGGCCATGCGTTTTTGCTGTTCCTGTTCCTGCCCCATCGATGCCCATACATCGGTAACCAACAAATCCGTCCCTTTCGCCGCCTCGATGGGCGAGCGCACAATGCGCACGCGGTCGGCGTTGTCATCGAGCAGTGCCTGCTGCGGTTCAAAGCCCTCTGGGCAGGCGATGTTCAGGGCAAAGTCAAACTGACGCGCGGCATTGATATAGGATTGACACATATTGTTGCCGTCGCCGATCCAGCACACGGTTTTTCCGCTGATGCTGCCCCGGTGCTCACGGTAGGTCTGCATATCGGCAAGTAACTGGCAGGGGTGGTAATCGTCGGTCAGGGCGTTGATGACCGGCACTGATGAAAAGGCTGCGAAGCGTTCGATAATGTCGTGACCAAAGGTGCGGATCATGACGATATCGACCATCGAGGAAATTACCCGGGCGCTGTCTTCAATTGGTTCGCCGCGCCCGAGTTGTGTGTCATTGGGTGATAAAAACATGGCGTGACCACCCAATTGGGTCATGCCCGCCTCAAAAGATACGCGGGTACGTGTGGATGCTTTCGCAAAAATCATACCCAGCACATGGGCAGGATACAGACGTTGCTCTTCCCCGTCTCGTTGGGCTTTTTTCATCGCAATAGCAAGGTCGATAAGCTGGTTGAGTTCCGCTGGGGTGAAATCCTGCAGGGTAAGAAAATGCCGTAACGCCATGGTATGCTGCTCTCGTCGAGTTGAAAAACCAATAAAAAAAGAGGCTGATCGCCCCTTTAACCACATAGTAGCCATTTTGCGTGAGCCTGGCAAACAGTTACACTGGGGCAGCTTCAGATGATGAAGTATTACCTCATTTATAGGAACTGCCCTAAAATCAGGATGGCGTCAGTATGGTCAGGCGCGTACAATGCGCGCTGAATGCAGTTGCCCCAGAAGGAGAGAGTATGAGCACTATCGACACCATTAAAGAGCAGATCGAGAAAAACCCTATTTTGCTGTACATGAAAGGCTCACCTAATCAGCCTCAGTGTGGTTTTTCCGCGCGCACGGTACAGGCTCTAATGGCCTGCGGTGAGCGTTTTGCCTACGTCGATGTGCTGTCTAACCCGGATATCCGCGCTGAATTGCCTGCCTACGCGAATTGGCCGACATTTCCGCAACTGTGGGTGGCGGGTGAATTGATAGGCGGCTGTGATATTGTCGAAGAAATGTCGCAATCGGGTGAGTTACAGACCTTGATAAAAGCAACAGCGGCGAAGCTTGCTGAGCAGGAAACCGACTGATTTTTCCCGCCAGGGCCCTGGATTCCCCAATCGGAAGGAGGTGGGGCTCCTGAGCGATTCGCTTTGGTGTGCTGCGCTTTGCTGTGTGTTAACGGCCCCCTTACAGAGAGATCTTGTCCCTCTCCGTCGCAGGGTGTGGTGTGCGGCTCTTAGCTGACGACGGGTTTTAACAACAGCAACACCCCCTGCAATATCAGCGCGTCCTCAATGACTGTACGCTGCGGCTTGTAATCCGCGTATTTCAGCGGTTTAGCCGCCTCAGTTTGCGCTTTATTGTGATAAGCTGCCGGTGTTTTGCTTTTTTAACATCAATGATAACAGTTGAGGCCCCCCATGCAGCACACCCCCTTGTTTTCTCGTTCGCTACTTGCTGTGGCGATACTTTCCACAGTTGCCAGCACGGCGACAATTGCCCAGGAGCTTGCGCTCGAAGAAGTTGTGGTGACTGCGCAAAAGCGCGAGCAAAGTCAGCAGGACGTGCCGGTGGCGGTGACTGCGCTTAGCGACCAGGTGCTGGAAGACAACGGCATTCGCGATGTCTTTGATATTCAGGCGATGGCACCGGGTCTGCGTGTGGATCAGTCGCAAAGCGCCACCGCCTCTAATTTTGCGATTCGCGGTGTGTACACCAGTTCCCAGAACTTTGGCTTGGAATCTTCCGTGGGTCTGTACGTGGATGATGTCTATCGTGCACGTCAAAGCTCCATGATTAACAATCTGGTGGACATTCAAAGTGTGCAGGTTTTGCGCGGTCCACAGGGTACGCTGTTTGGTCGCAATACGCCCAATGGCGCGGTGCTGATTAACACGCGAGCGCCCGATTTCAGCGGCGAGGGTTTTGTGGAATTGAGCGCCGGCAATATGAATTTATTGAGTTTGAGCGGTGCCAAGTCTTTCACCGCGATTGAGGATGTGTTGGCGTTTCGGGTGACTGGCTTTACCACCAAGCGCGACGGCTTTGTGGACGATGTGAGTCTGGGAGACGATTTGCTGAATGATCGCGATCGCTGGGGTCTGCGCGCCCAGGCATTGTACACTCCCACAGATAAGCTTTCCGTGCGCGTGGTTGTCGACCGCTCTGAAGTGGACGAAATCTGCTGTGGCGCGCCGACCTATTTGAACAATGACGGTGGTGATTTCACTCCGGATCGTCCCGATGGCAGAGGCGGTGTCGTTAGTCGCGCGGGCGCGATGACTTCAGATGCCCTGATTGCCTCACTTGGCGGTACGGTGCTGAGCGGTGAAGATTTCTACGACAATAAAGTAGCGCTGAGTTTTGCGCCGATTTCGCAAAACGAAGACCAGGGCGTGTCGGTGCACGTGGACTATGACCTGAACAGCACCATGACCCTGACGTCTATCAGTGCCTACCGCGCTTTTGATTCCTATGACAAGTTGGACGCAGATTATTCAGATTTGGATGGATTGGAAAATGAAAACGATGCGCAGCAATCCTCGTTTTCACAGGAGTTGCGCCTAAATTACCTGGATGAGCAGAAATCTGTCATTGGTGGTTTGTTCTATTTTACCCAGGACCTGGATAATCAGTCAGCGCTTAATGCCGGTGCACATACCGCCGCTTTAGGTGGCGTGTACGCGTTTGGTGCGCCCCTTCCTGAGGTATTTTTCCCCGCTGATGGTGCGGCGTACAATGCGGTGAGCCAGTCCCACGAGTCCTGGGCGCTGTTTAGTCAGATGGACTGGTTTTTGCGCGATGATTTAACCCTCACCGTCGGTGCGCGCTACACCTGGGAAGACAAAACCATTAAAGCGCGCTACTGGGAAGAAAATGCGGGCCCTGGCTTTGCTCAGTTTCCTCCACTGGCGCCGCGCAGTGATGTCAATGCAAGCCTGGACGACGGTAAACTGACGGGCACTTTGAAACTGTCGTGGTTTGCCGGTGACAACACCATGCTCTACGCCTCTTACGGTACCGGCTACAAAGCAGGCGGCACCAATACCGACCGTATTCTAGAGGAATTTGATGTCATCTTTGGCGCCGAAAATGCCCAGTCCTATGAATTGGGTATGAAAGCGGAGTTTCCCGAGCAGGCGATGCGTTTAAACGTGGCTGTGCACAAAACCAAGGTGGATGATTTGCAAACTATCGCCTTCCAGGGCAACGGTTTTATGCTCGCCAACGCCGGTGTGGCCGATACCTATGGCGCGGAGGTGGAGCTGTTGTGGCAGGCCGCCGAGAGAACGCGCGTGACGGCATCGTATGCCTATTCCCACGCGGAATTTGAAGATTTTGCCGGTGGCTCCTGCTGGGTTGCCGCGCCGTTTCACAGTGGCAATGAAGATCCTGGCACTGACTTTGATCGTCTGAACCGCACCGGTGTGCAGGTCTGTGATCGCAGCGGCGGTCGTATCGCCAGCAACCCCGAAAACAGTCTGGTGCTCAACCTGCGCCAGGGTTTTATGCTCAGCAGCGATATGGAAGTCTTTGTGCTTGGTGAATACGTGTATACCGATGACACCATGACCGATACGAATAACGATCCGCTCAAAGCGCAGGACGCCTACCACGTCGTCAATCTGCGTGCGGGTGTGGACTTCTACAACTGGGATGCGCAGCTTACCCTGTGGGGGCGCAACATATTTAACGAAGAGTACCTTTCCACGGTCTTCGATGTGCCCGTTCAGTTGGGTCGCCTCAACGCCTATTCTCGCGAACCGGCGACGTTTGGTGTGACCTTGCGTAAGAACTTCTAGACATAATGGTTTGACCTGCCCTACCTCAACGCTCGTGGATTACCATGGAAAACCGTGGCAGAGCCACATTGAGGAGGGCAGGAATGGCTAAGTTTAACCCAAAACCGTAATCCGTAAAAGCGCGTTATTTCACCCGCATCCCCGGCTTGGCACCGCTATCTGGTGACAGAATATAAATGTCGTCACCGCCAGGACCTGCGGCCAGCACCATACCCTCGGAAACGCCAAAGCGCATTTTGCGGGGGGCGAGGTTGGCGACCATGACCGTGAGCCTGCCGATTAAGTCTTCAGCCTGATATGCTGATTTAATACCGGCGAGTACCTGGCGCTGTTCATCGCCCAGGCTCAGGGTCAAGCGCAGCAGTTTATCGGCTCCCTCGACCGCCTCGGCGCCCTCAATCAAGGCGACGCGCAGGTCTATCTTGGCAAAGGTGTCAAAGTCGATAGTGGGTGCAATAGCCAAGGTGCTTTTGGCAGGTGGTGCTGCGTCGGCGGCCTGTTCGGCTTTTGTCTCGGCCATCATGGCGTCGATCTGGTCTTGCTCGATGCGTGTGAGCAGAGGTTTGAATGCCTGCACTTCATGGTTGGTCAGTGGCTCGCCAAGCGCCGTCCAATCCAGAGAGGCCTTGAGAAAGATCTCGGCCTTGGCAGCCATTTCTGGCAGTACGGGTTTCAGGTAGGTCATCAGTACGCGAAACAGGTTGATACCGGTGGAACACACCGCGTGTACCTCCTGTTCTCTGCCTTCTTCTTTGGCGAGCACCCAGGGCTTGTGTTTGTCGATATACTGATTGGCGCGATCGGCCAGGGCGATAATTTCGCGAATCGCCCGGCTGAACTCGCGCCCCTCGAACGCCTTGGCGATGCTATCGCCCGCGCTGACAAATTCAGCAAATAAGGCGGGCTCGCTGCAGGTGTCACTCAGCGTGTTGTTAAAACGCTTGCGAATAAAACCGGCACAGCGGCTGGCGATGTTAACCACTTTTCCCACCACATCAGAATTGACGCGCTGCATAAAATCTTCGAGATTCAGGTCAATATCGTCCACGGAATTGCCGAGTTTGGCCGCAAAATAATAGCGTAAATACTGGGCGTCTAAGTGTTTTAAATACGTGCTGGCTTTAATAAAGGTGCCGCGACTTTTCGACATTTTCGTACCGTTCACGGTCAGAAAACCGTGGGCGTGTACGGCAGTAGGTGTTCTCAATCCTGCAGTTTTTAGCATTGCCGGCCAGAACAGGCCGTGAAAATTGATAATATCCTTGCCGATAAAGTGGTGCAGCTCGGTTTCTGAATCGTGGTGCCACCAAGTGCTAAAATCTAGGTCACTGCGATGTTGGCACAGGTTTTCGAAACTGGCGATATAACCGATGGGGGCGTCCAACCAGACGTAGAAATATTTGCCCGGCGCATCGGGGATTTCAAAGCCGAAATAGGGCGCATCGCGGCTGATATCCCAGGCTTGCAGACCCGCTTCCAGCCACTCCTTGAGTTTATTGGCAATGGCGGCTTGCAGTGTGCCCGAATCTACCCAGGCTTTGAGCATATCCGTGTGATTGTCGAGCTTAAAAAAGTAATGGGTGGATTGCTTTTCCACCGGTGTTGCACCAGACAGTACGGAGACGGCGTCGATCAGTTCTGCGGGGCTGTAGGTCGCACTGCATGATTCACAGTTGTCGCCGTACTGATCGGGTGTTTTGCATTTGGGGCAGGTGCCTTTAATGTAGCGATCGGCCAGGAACAGTTGTTTTTCAGGGTCAAACGCCTGCACAATATCGCGGCTGTCGATATGCCCCTGGTCGCGCAATTGGCGGTAAATATGCTCGCTCCACTGCTTGTTTTCCGGCGAATGTGTACTGTGGTAGTTATCAAAGCCGATTAGAAAGCCTGCGGAGTCGCGCTGGTGGTCTTCTTTAACCTGTGCGATTTGCTCCTCGGGAGTGATGCCGAGTTTATCCGCGGTGAGCATAATCGCCGTGCCGTGGGCGTCATCGGCGCAGACATACAGGCATTGGTGGCCGCGAGACTGCTGAAAACGCACCCAGATATCGGTTTGTACCTGCTCTAAAATATGCCCCAGATGCAGTGGGCCGTTGGCGTAGGGCAGGGCGCTGGTGACGAGAATTTTACGGGCGGGCGGGTTGCTCATGGAAATCTCCGAGGGCGCGGGTAAAAAGCGACCACTATAGCCTTTTTTTCGTATTATTTCATGTGCTGCTTGCGTTGTTGTCGGCAGCTTTCGTCCTTATACTTTAGGGTTTGCGAGGGCCGTGATTTGGACAACATCAAGTACATTGTCGCCGTAGCCAGTGGTAAAGGCGGGGTGGGTAAATCGACTACCGCTGCAAATCTGGCGCTGGCGATGAAAAACGCCGGTTGGAAAACAGGCTTGCTCGACGCGGATATATACGGCCCCAGCCAGCAGTTGATGATGGGTGTTGACGAGACCACACAGCCGCGCCAGCAAGGTGATAAATACATGCTGCCAGTGATGGCACACGGCATTGCCACAATGTCTATGGGTTACCTGGTCAATGCGCGCACGCCAATGGTATGGCGCGGCCCGATGGCCGGTGGTGCGCTGGCACAAATGCTTGCCCAGACGCTGTGGGGCGAGCTGGACTGCCTGCTGGTCGATATGCCACCGGGAACCGGTGATATTCAACTGACCCTCTCCCAAAAAGCGCGCCTGGCGGGCGCGGTCATCGTAACAACGCCCCAGGATATTGCTCTGCTCGATGCGCGCAAGGGTATTGAAATGTTTCGCAAGGTCGATGTGCCGGTGCTTGGGGTCATAGAAAATATGGCCGAGCACGTGTGCAGCCACTGTGGTCATAAGGAACCCATATTCGGGCAGGGCGGCGCGGCGCGTCTGGCGGCCAAGTACCAGACGCCGCTGCTCGGCAGCCTGCCGCTGCTGCGCCAGATTCGGGAGGATATGGATCGGGGCATGCCTTCAGTGCTGGCGGAACCTGATTCGGAGATCGCAAACCTGTATGATCGCATTGCTCGGCAGTTGATGCAGGAATTAGAGCAACAGCAAGTGGCGGCGCCGCCCACACTTTCGATAGTAGATGATTAGAGGAAATCTCGTGAGTATTAAAGCTGATAAATGGATTCGCCGCATGGCAAGTGAACACGGCATGATCGAGCCCTTTGAGCCGGGGCAGGTGCGAGCCAGGGACGGTCACAAACTGATTTCCTACGGCACATCCAGCTATGGTTACGACGTGCGATGCTCTAACGAGTTTAAGGTATTTACCAATATCAACTCGGCTACGGTTGACCCCAAGCGCTTTGATGAGGACAGTTTTGTCGACGTGACTTCCGATGTCTGCGTAATTCCGCCCAATTCCTTTGCTCTGGCGCGCACGGTGGAGTACTTCCGCATTCCGCGCAATGTTTTGACCATTTGTTTGGGTAAATCCACTTATGCGCGCTGCGGTATTATCGTAAACGTCACACCGCTTGAGCCCGAGTGGGAAGGTCATGTGACGCTGGAGTTCTCCAATACCACCACGTTGCCCGCAAAAATCTACGCCAACGAAGGGGTGGCGCAGATGCTGTTCTTTGAGTCAGATGAGGTCTGCGACGTCAGTTACCGCGACCGGGGTGGCAAGTATCAGGGGCAGACGGGCGTTACTCTGCCAAAGGCTTGATGTCGGCCAGCGCTATGCCGTCGATATTGCCACCGGTAATGACCGCCTCCGTGGTTTTGTTGTCTTCGGTGTGCCTTGTGCGCACCATGAGGTA
>PDSN01000174.1 GCA_002748505.1 Gammaproteobacteria bacterium
ATAAACACGCCGTGGTTTGCAGGATCATTACGAAAACGCTGTTTTTGCCTGTCGGCGATCACTTCAATCACAAAACCCAGCAGCCAGAGCAGCAAACCCATCCACAAAAACGCATCAGGCGCCACCACGATATTGGCGCTGATCGCCGCCAGCGCTGCACCGACAGTAACGGCTACCCACAACCCCTGCAAAGTCCACACCATTAAAAACCGGGCAAAATGCGGTTTAATAGTATCAAAACGCCCGTCTTTGCCGTCCTTGGAGATACGGGCAAACAAAAAACTACCCAGACGCAGCGCCCATATAGCCACTAAAACCGCCAATAATTGCGCGCGAAAATCACCGCTGCCACCTAAAAACAAGGCCACCGCGACCGTGGATAAATAGGTCAAACTGCCGGTCAAATCATAGAAGCGCTCGGTTTGAAAAAACCACGCGGGGATAAACGCCAACCACTGTATGATAAATGCCAAAGCCACGCAGATGCCAAACACGGCGCTGCCCTGCCAGCGAACGCCGTGGCTGCTGCCCGCCCAGGCAAGCCCGGCGCCCAACAAGATAATAACAACAATGATGCCCATTAGTTTTAGTGATCGCATGGTGTTTCCCTGAATGTTCTTCCTCGCCCCGCGGCAGACAAACTCGGCGCAACCCAATCGGATTAAATGAATACGACTTACCCGCAGCTGTGACGCCATCATACGCTTGCAGCCGATGCTTTGTAAAAACGGCAACAACAATCAGCTCCCCGCGAAGGTGGCGCACCGCCCGCATCAATCAAGCCAGCATAAATTTGCCCGAGTATCTCACCAGGAAATGGAATTTTTGACTGGCAGCCGCCGTGTGCACCTGCACCGCAGCCGCGCTATAATGCCCGCTCACTGAACGAGGTTAGTATGCAGATATTTGACAAAGATAATCGCGCCTTCACCGATGAAGTCCTTAGCGAACACATTGAAGCCGCATTGATGGTAGACAAACCCAGTGGCCCCAGTTTTAAACTGCTCTATCACGCCGTTAAGCGCATTTACCGCCCAGTGGTTCGCGGTACAGAAAACATTCCCGACCGCCCCTGCTTGTTTGTCGGCAATCACTCTTTGTTTGCCCTGGATGGTATTGTCCTCGGCCCGATCATGTATTACGAAATGAACCGCTTCTTGCGCGGCCTGGGTGACCGCTTTTTATTTACCAACCCCAAAAGTCGGCACTGGCTGGAAAGTCAGGGTGCGGTTGTGGGTCACCCCAATGTGTGTGCCGCATTGATGGAACAGGGCAATGACCTGCTGGTGTTTCCCGGCGGTGCTCACGAGGCGGTTAAATCTGCCGATCAACTATACGAATTACAGTGGAAAGAGCGCTACGGTTTTATCAAACTTGCCGCCGCTCACGGTTACACGATTCAGCCTTTTGCCATGGTGGGCCCCGATGAGTTTTACGATCATTTGGTTGAAGGCCACGAATTACTAGCCTCGCCATTTGGCAAAATCTTAAAACGCCTGGGCGTATTCAACGAGCAGACCCGCGATGATGTGCTGCCGCCAATTCCAGTTGGTACTCTCGGTTCGCTGATACCAAAACCACAGCGCTGTTTTATCGAATTTGGTCAGCCACTTGATCTGGCGGAATACCACAGTGGCGGCAAGCGCCTGACCAAGAAGCGACTCAAAGAGCTACGCGATACCGTGGCCGAGGAGATTGACGAAAGCCTGCGGGATCTATTGCTGTTGCGCGAACAACGCCGCGGCGAAGATGGACTGCTGCGGCGTATTCTTACGCTGTAGCAATAATTACCGCGCGGGGCGCGGCGCAACGCTCGCCCCTTGCCACGCCACACCAACAGCTCTTTGCTTATCGCTTTTGAGGCAGTCAATACCACTTCCGAGCTAATGCTCCACCATCACCCTGGCTAAACGCTCTGGCCCGCGCCACTTACCACCTAACAAGCGCCAGAGATAGGTCACCGCCAGCGATATCAGCATGGCCACAAAACACCACCAGCTGGTTATCGGCGAGACTTGGTAAACCATAATCATAAAATACTGTGCTATCACCATCAGCACATGCAGACTGATAGACGCCACCATCAACCAGCGCGT
>PDSN01000175.1 GCA_002748505.1 Gammaproteobacteria bacterium
AATCTTTTTACTTTGCTGATAACGGGATCATCTCTGCTTGGAGTGGCTGGCGCTGCGAACGCTGAGTTACTGACGTTTGATACGATGCCAGATGGCGGAGGCGCCGTTACCCTTGGCACCTGGTTGGACTGGAACCCAGATGGGTATCTCAACTCCGACTATGACGGCAGTGAGTGGGACGATGATGCTGCGGAGTTGTTTTTTAACGATACGGTATCTCTCAATGATTTCCAGCTGAGCAGCAGCACTGGTGGTACCGCGACGATTGTGGCCTATGAGCGAATTGGCACCAGCTTCAATGTGAACGAGATCTGGCGCCAGGATGTCGACTTAACCGATTCCTGGGTTACCATTACGGCTAACCTTGCGGGCGTCGACAGGCTGAGCATCCTGAAAACCTCCTTCACGGTTAACTTGGATAACGTGCGCATTAACGAAGACAACCCCAGCGCCGTTTCCGAACCCTTCTCCGCTGCTTTGCTTAGCGCGGGTCTGCTCGGGCTGGCTGGTCTGCGCAGAAGAAAGAAGTAGTTAGGGAAAAACTTCAGATCGGCAGGTGGTCTAATCCACAGACCGATATTAAACAGACCCGGCTTTTTCGGCCGGGTCTGTCGTTTATTACAACCGCCCCCTGCACCTCAAAGCAAAGAACCGAAGGCCTGAGATATCTGAATATCGCTCTATGTCGGTTCACTCAGCTCCGCCCGATCCGCATGGGGCTGAAAACATCCCGGGTATGGGGATTGACGAATAAACCATTTGCTGCTGACATTTGACAAGCCTACTACCACCGTGTAAAAAGCTCGGTAGTTATGTGAGTTCGTGGAACCCGGTGCAATACCGGGGCTGTACCCGCAACTGTAAGTGCTGAGCCTGATCGCACAAGCCAGATACGCGTTCTCAAATCTATCTTTTTGTTTTGCACCGGGCGGGAAGACGCGGTACAGCACTCTGACTTAATTCAGCGGCTACTTTGTATTTTCTCTCCCTCAAGCGTGGCTACTTGAGGAGTTATCATGCGTTTTGCATTTATCGGATTACTGTTGTGCAGTCTGTTTAACCTGGCTTCTGCGGCGGAGCAACCCTATGTACTGGTGCTTAGTTCCCAGCGCAACGCCGAGACCATCGCCGAGGCGGCGCGGATGTTCAAAGACCGCTACCCAGACCTGCGCATTCAGGCCAGAACCGACGCGCAGTTGCGGGAAAATCCGCAACAGGCTCGCGAGTTACTGGCCAACAGCAGTGGCATTTTGGGCATGGGGCTGTACAGGCCCAGCGTGGCGCAGTTATTGCCGCAACTGAAACAACAGGGCAAGCCGCAACTGTTATTCAGCAGTGACCACCGCCTGGTAAAACAAAGCTTCTGGCGACAAGCACTGTTTACCAATGACCAGCAGATGCGCGAAATCTCCGCCAGTAATCCGTCTGAGGATTTTAATACCTGGCTTGCCCAGCAATTCCAGCGCTACCCTGCCCTGACACCCTGGATTACCGCGCGAAGTTACTGGCAGGCCGGTGGCAGCGAGAATATCAGCCAACTGTTCGCCTGGTTTTTTCAGCAACTGGGAAAAAATACAACGCCACAAAAAGCGCAGCCTGAGCCTCGTCTGCGCTGGATGAGCAGCGGCAGCATTGCAGCCGAACTGCCGGTGTTTAAATCCGGCACTGTCACATTGCTGGTGGATCACCCCGGCGGGGGCCGCCCCGCCGACCGGGCGCTGTTGCGCCAGCTGTGCCGACAACTCGAACAGGCGCCGGACAGCCACTGTCTGGTGGCACTGGCCTACTGGGGCGAAGCTGGAGTGCGGGCGGTAGCGGATATCCGCGATTATTTGGCGAAGCACCCGAGCCTGCGACTCAACGGCGTGGTGATGCTACAGGACTTTGTCATCGGCGGTGGCGATGGCCGTCATGCGGTGAGTGAACTGTTTGGCGAACTCAATGTGCCGGTAATCAAGGCGATCAAGCTGCGTGATCGCAGCGCCGTGGAGCGACGCCTGTCCGCCGATGGTCTGGCCCAGGAAAAAGTCTATTACCAGGTGGCCATGCCGGAATTACAGGGCGCCAGCCAGCCGCTGGTTATTGCCAC
>PDSN01000157.1 GCA_002748505.1 Gammaproteobacteria bacterium
CGCCCGCGCCACCACAAACAGCACCGCCACGGTTGCCAGCCCCTCGTTAGACATGCCCACCAGAGCCTGCTCCGGGGTTACCACACCGAAGACTAACAGTACCGTCACCCCGGAAAACAGAATCAAGTCTGCCGGCCAGCGAGCGACAAGCAGCAGCGCAAAACAAACAATTATATCGGCAACGACCAGCCACGCTGCTGCACTCATGCGGCGTATCTCCTTGCTAAAACCCTACCGGCTGCGTTGACAGAACACTCAAACACCGTTTTGTATCACATCGCTACGTCTAGTGTACCTGATCTGGAAACAATTCCTGAACATTTGAGGTCGCCATAGACACCGCGCGGCTCTGCTGCTTGCGCCAGATGTGATCATGCTTGCCCTGATAGCCATCAAAACCGCTAACCACTTCGCGCAGCACGTTGCGAACACCATTGCTGTCCATCGCCTGACAGTATTTGGTCAAATCACTGAGGTAGGCACTGATTTTACCAAACTTCAAGAACTCCTCTTCAGCGCGCATAATCATCGGATGCCCTGTGCCCCTGATGTCTTTGCCAAGCATTAGCTCCTCGTGCAGTTTTTCCCCAGGGCGAAGGCCAATAAAGTTAATAGGGATATCTTTATTGTCGTGCAGACCGCGATCTGCCTGACGCGCCGCGTGCAATTGAATCATCCGCCGTGCCAGATCGACGATAAGCACCGGCTTGCCCATATCAAGCACAAACACATCGCCGCCTTCAGCCATCGCGCTGGCCTGTAACACCAACTGAGCGGCCTCTGGAATGCTCATAAAATAGCGACTTACCTCTGGATGCGTGACTGTCAAAGGCCCGCCCTTGGCGATTTGTTCCCGAAATAACGGCACAACCGAGCCCGAGCTGCCCAGCACATTGCCAAAGCGCACCATACAAAAACGGGTTTTATTATTGCCGTCTGCCAGTGCCTGCAACAGCATTTCCGCAAAACGCTTGGACGCGCCCATGATATTGGTGGGGCGCACTGCTTTGTCAGTGGATACCAATACGAAGGTCTCCACACCAGCTCTACCCGCCTCATTGGCAGCGTGCCAGGTGCCCAGCACGTTGTTGGCCACGCCCTCGATCACATTGTACTCCACTAGGGGCACATGCTTGTATGCCGCCGCGTGGTAGACGGTTTGGATATTGTAGGTGCGATACAACACCTGCAAGCGTTTTTTATCCTGCACCGAACCCAACAGCGGTACAATGCTCACGGGTGCCAGCCCATCGTCATTGAGGAAGGCGCGCAATTCTCGTTCAATCGCATACAGAGCGTATTCGTTATTCTCAAACAGAATCAATTCTTTAGGCGTAAGGCGAAGAATCTGACGGCACAGCTCTGAACCAATGGAACCACCTGCGCCGGTCACCAAAACCACCTTGTCAGTGATACACGCCCGTAACAGTTCGGTGCGAGGTGGTACGGGATCTCTGCCAAGCAGCTCTTCCAGACTGATATCCTGAATTTCGGAAACCTCTGCCGAACCCTGTACTAATTCGTGAATACGCGGCACGGTTCGAATCTGCAGAGGCAGGGTCACCAGGGAATCGACAATCTCCTTGCGGCGCAAGGCACTGACCGAAGGCATGGCCAGTAAAATCTGGCTGATATCGTGCTCCCGCACCAACATTTCCAAGTTCGAGGGGCTCTCAACCAGCAAACCGTTGATAATCGAGCCTTGCAGCGCGGGGTCGTCGTCCACAAACACAACCGTGTGATACTGATTGCCGTGGTGCAGCGCGGTTAGCAACTGGCGACCGGACTCACCTGCACCGTAGATAATCACTTTATCGGACTGGGAACGGCGCTGCATCTGGTGATAAGCACGGACGATAAGACGACTGCCACCGACCAAAAACAGCAACAGGCAACCGTAGATCAAAGGCACAGAACGCGGCATTTCTGCGCGGGTGAAAAACACCATCAAACCCAGCGAAACCATGGAAAACAGTGCGCCGTAGCCTATCGCCCAGATCGCCTGGTGCCCCATAAAACGGATAATGGCGCGGTATAAACCGAGACGCAAAAACACCACGGCACTGAAGAATACGGTGAAAGCAGCGCAGATCAGCTCGGAGGAACCAATGGGAACGGCTAATGTGCCTAAACGCAGCGCCACGGCGCCATACAGCGCCACGCACACAAACACCATATCAAGCAATAACAAACAAGCCTGCTTGATATTGCGCGGCAGTTGCAGCAGTTTTTCAAGTGCGGTGACTAAATACATCACCACGGCACTTACCGACTTCCACAAGGAGCTCGCAAACCTACCTAGCAACACCGATACTCCTTTTCATTGGTCTAATCCGCGCATTATGCGGACTTTCGGCAGGTAATCTCAAGGAAAACCCGCTATTTATCAAAACCTAATTGTCGCAAATTAAACATTACTATGACCAGTGGAACATACACTAAAATTACCAACAAGGCTTGCGCCTGCGGCCAAATCACCGCAGCCAGCGCGCAGGGAAACAACCAAAATACAAACAACAACACAAAAATCGCCACCACCGCAAGGTGGCTGTTGAAATGCCTGCTAAGGCGTTGATAGGCGTGCGAGCGATGCGCCTCGGTAACAACCTGCCCATCGGCGAAGCGCCAAATCAAGGTGTAAGTGGCATCAGTAATAAACACTGCCAGTAAAATCAGCCAACAGGCGATGGGCAACAGACCCTGCCAATGACCGTACAGTGCCAGTGCACCCAGCACAAACCCCGTGGGCACACTGCCCGCATCGCCCATAAACAAGCGCGCAGGCGGAAAGTTCCAGAACAAAAACCCCAGATGGCAGGCGGCAAACAGACTCAAATACAACACATAGGTCTCGCCCCCGGCAAATGACCATACCAGGTATGCCGCCGCGCCACAGGCCAAAATCGCCTGCAGCGCCGCGAGCGCATCAATTCCGTCCATAAAATTGTACAGATTGGTCAGCCACAGTAGCGCCAGCACCGCCCCCGCCGCAAGGAATACAGACCCCGCCAGGCCATACGCAGCAAAGGGAACAATGACCAGCACGCAAAGGCTAATAAGCGCACCGTAAACCAACAGGCGCAGCCTGGCAGAAAGATCGTACTTGTCATCCAGCACACCGACAATACACAAGATCAGCGCGACAAAGGTGATAAAACCCAGCTCGGGTCTCCAGGGTATACCGCTAAAAAACCCGCCAATCACACACAGCAGCAGTGCCGTAATAATGCCCACCCCACCGCCGTGTGGGGTGGGTACAACGTGGGAACTGCGTTCATTAGGGATATCCGCCAGCTCCCACTGAGCGGCTTTTTTCATGTACAACCCGCACAGGCACAGCGACAGCAGTGCGCCTGCGGCTATAATCATCGAGAAGTATCCGTTGTGCCCACCAGAGCCTCTTCCAGCGATGTGACTGGATGCCAATCGAGACGCCAGCAGATGGCGTGACTGTCATATCGGTCATAACCGAATAATTTTTCGTAGAGGGTATTTCCCGGCGGCTGGCGCTGAACCCACTGCACCACACGACAAAAACCACGCCACACCCACAGCGGCAGTGTTTTGCGCTTACCCACACCAAAAGCAGTGGCGTAGAAGTCGTATATTTCTTGAAATGAACAGGCACGTCGGTCAGCGACAATATAAGTATTCACCCCCGACCACTCCTGTTCTGCAACGCGCCCCAGCAACTCGACAAGATCTGAGCGTGCGATAACGGAGCGAGAACCCACGTCCGGTGGCCGCGGCAAGCCGCGCTGTACCGCGGCTCGTAACTTCGCGAGATTGCCCCCGGCCTCGGGTGCGCACACCAGCGCAGGGCGCAAAATCACCACCGCCATATCGCTGCCAGCGAAACGCTCACGCAGCGCCTGCTCTGCATGCCACTTCGACAGGCCATAAGGGTCTTGAGGCTCACTGCACTGTTTTTCCGTGCGCGCCAGACCCGCAGGCCCCCGCCCCATTGCCCTGACACTGGAGACAAACACAAACAACTTCACACCAGCTTGCTCTGCCTGCTTCGCGAGCGTCAACACCGCATCGCAGTTAAGGCGCTGATACGCCACGTCGCTGGCGCTTTGGTGAGCGATTCCCGCCAAATGATAGACAACATCCACACCTTGAAGGTTTTCGGCGTTCAAACTGTTTTGGCTGAGGTCAACCGCTATATGCTGCTCCACACCCGCCACAGGCTCGCCCGATCGACTGACCGCAACAAGCTCGACGCCCTTTGCCTGCAAATGCCAACACAGGGGTTTGCCAATAAAACCGGAGGCTCCGGTTACTAAGACTCGCATCGGCGCGCCCCCAATAATTCACAGGAGCACCTTCTACCACATCGCTCAGGTCGTATCATCACACTGCCACATCATCTTAGAAAATAAACAAAGGAGCCTAGGCTCCTAAGTGATGATACCCATGCCTGATGTTTATTCCAGTGAAATCACGGCTTTATTGCGTTCAATTGTGGATTTTCCGATGCCGTTCACATCTTCCAGCTCATCCAGCGAAGCAAATGGCCCGTAGGTCTGGCGATATTTAACAATGGCATTGGCGCGCTGCAAGCCCACGCCCACCAGCGCATCGGCCAGGGTTTGCGCGTCGGCCTGGTTGATGTTCACCTTTACGGGCATTGCAGAACCGGGCTCCGCGCTGACGGGCAAACTCAGTAAGGCCGCAAGACCCATCATAAAA
This sequence comes from Gammaproteobacteria bacterium, assembly GCA_002748505.1. GTDB lineage: Bacteria > Pseudomonadota > Gammaproteobacteria > Pseudomonadales > Halieaceae. Next base: position 4,696 of record PDSN01000157.1, read on the forward strand.
GTCAAGGCGATGGCAGAAAGCGTGCCGCGCGATGCAGGGCGCGCGGACAGGGGTGGTGTTTGTATATTTACGGTCATAAGACGACTCCTCGTACTGTGTCAATGTTGCGGACACGGCAAGCATCCGCAACGACACAGTAACAAGCAGCGGGGGTTCAGGCAGCAGCAAAAGCGACCGGCGTTTGAGCTTATTCGGCCAGTTCTCGTCCAATTCGCTCAAGCGCGGCAAGTGGGTCGCTGGCACCGGTGATAGAGCGCCCAATCACCAGATAATCCGCCCCGGCTCTGACCGCATCTTTTGGCGTCATCACCCGGCGCTGGTCGTTGGCACTGTCGCCCGCGAGGCGAATACCCGGCGTTACCAAGGCAAAACCTGCATCGGTCGCCACGCGCAGCTCTGGGGCTTCGGCAGCGGAGCAGACCACGCCGTCCAGGCCACACTCATGCGCCAGCAACGCCAACTGCTTTGCGCGCTCAGCCGGGGCTTCGCCGTGACCCAGCTCGGTCAAATCCTGCTCGTTCATGCTGGTCAGCACCGTCACCGCAATCAACAGCGGTTTGTGCTCGCGCCCTGCAAGAGCCTGCTGTGCGGCGCGCATCATGCGCGAACCACCGCTGGCATGCACGTTAACCATCCACACGCCCAAATCCGCTGCGGCGCTGACCGCCTTGGCAACAGTGCTGGGAATATCGTGAAATTTCAGATCCAGGAAAACTTCAAAACCCCGTTCCTGCAAACGCTGAACCAAGGCGGGGCCAAAACGAGTAAACAATTCCTTGCCGACTTTTAATCGACACAATTCTGGCGACAAGCGATCAGTCAACGCATAGACCGCCTCCTCGTTGTCAAAATCCAGTGCCACAATGACGGGTAATGCCGGCATGCTTATCTCCTTGCGTTTATAAACTACTACTCGCCATCCAGGCCGCGAATCCCTGTGGTCGTGCCCCACTGCTGACAGCCCGGGCACTGCCAGTGCAGTTGCCTGCCAGAAAAACCGCATTGGCGACAACGGTACACGGGACTCTCGTCGATCAAAGCCTGCAACAAGCTTTGCAGCAGGCTGAGATCGTCCTTTTGCGATTCATCACCGGCCTCATCGATCAGCCACTGCAGCCATTGACTGACACTGCGCAGTGATGGGCGTTGGCGCAATTGTGCGGCCAAAAATGCCGAAGCGGCTCGTTTATCCTGGGTCTGGCTGATATACCGCGCCACTTCCAGTACCAGGGTAGCCGAGGGCGCCTTGTCCAAACAACGCTGCAGATAGCGGCTGAGCCCCTCCAGATCGTCGATGGCTTCGTAGCCCTGCTTCAACAACGCCAGCGTTTCGGGAACGGCTTCGGGGTCCTGCTGGCGAACACTCTGTAGCGCGCGAATACCCGCTCGATAATCCCCGCAGCGGTATTCAAGCTCACCGAGCAACAGCGATGCGCGCACGCAGCGGCGATCACGCTCCAACGCTTTGCGAAGCTCTACACGCGCCGCCCCCCACTGACTCTTCGCCATAGCTTCGCTGGCGATTTCACAATGATAATGCGCAATCGCTGTACGCAACTTGCGCTGCGCTCGGGCTTCATCTGCATCGGGACTGCTGCTTAACAGGGAACGGCGCGGCAGTATGGCCTCGGCACTTGCCACAGCTTGTGACCAGTCTTTTTGCCGCTCATAAATGGACACCAGATAAGTCAGGCTGGCCTTGCGCTGCTCCGCTGACTCACTCGCCAAATCCTGCAGCAAGCGCTCAGCACGATCAAGCAGACCGGCGCTGATATAATCTTTGGCTAATTCAAGATGGGCGCGGTGAATCAGGCGCGCCGGCAGACTCGGGCGCGATAACAAATTCTGGTGTACCCGCACCGCGCGATCAGCCTCACCCCGGCGGCGTAACAAACTACCCACTGCGAGGTGGGTTTCTACAGTTTCACTATTGACATCGAGGCCATCGATAAAAGCGTCCACCGCGCCGTTAGGCTCGGCGTCTAGCAAATAGTTCAAACCCTGATAATAGCCACTTACGCGAGCAGAATCGGCGTGTTTTTGCCTGCCACTTGCACGCCCTGCATACCAACCGGCAGCCACCGCCACCAGCAACACGCCAAACAGCAACAGGTCATTCACCAGTGGGCAGACCCGCCGCTCGCAATTGAGAAAGTTCCTGACGATTGCGCTTGATTTCGCGCTGGTTGTTGCGCACCTGCCGGCGCAAGCGCCACATCACACCCATAGACGCAAACATACCAAACAAGCCGCCAATTCCAAAGGCGCACAAAACCCACAGTGACAAACTGCGTTCGGGAAAGGTGTACACCAAGGCATCCAAGGGGACCAACGTTTCATTTTGCAGTGAAAACAGCACGCCCACAACGACCATGGCCAATACCAGCAAAAAAACAATAATTTTACGAATGACAGCCACAACCCACCCCCGCTAATTCTGTTGCCCGTTTAATTCTGTTGCCCGTTCATCGCGTTGTTCACTCGTTCTCGCAATTCCTTGCCCGGCTTAAAATGGGGCACGTGTTTACCCGTAAGCTCTACCGCATCGCCGGTCTTAGGGTTGCGACCCCTGCGCGGCTCGCGGTAGTGCAAGGAAAAGCTGCCGAAACCGCGAATCTCAATACGCTCACCCTGGGACAAGGTCTGCGCCATCTGTTCCAGAATCGTCTTTACCGCCAGTTCGACATCCTTAGCGGACAACTGATCCTGCCGCTCCGCCATCAATTCGATCAACTCACTCTTGGTCATCGTTCCATCTTCGTATTACCTGCCACAACTAAGTCTATTCTGACCCCTCCCAACCAGAAGCGCAAGCCTTTATTTTTATTACAAATTATCATTTGTACGTCACTATCCACGGCGACAATGTGTTCGCCAAATAAGCAGACTGGTAAGGTACTGACTTTTTACCTGGCTCCAATCAGCAGTGCGCCGTCACTTCGTTTTTCGACATTAGCGGCACGTACCGGTGCAAGCCTCCGGGGTTTCCCTGTCTCACCCCGTTTATCGGGGGCTGAGCATTTTTTTACACACCACCGAAGTGTCGTTCACGGCCTATGGGGCAGATCGGCCTCGCATCAGTGCCTGCTGCATACAGGTCGCCACCAACACGCCATCGCGCGTGTAAAACCGCCCGTTAGCCAGGCCGCGACCAGCACTCATACGCTCGGTTTGCACCACGTACAGCAACCACTCGTCGGCGCGAAACGGCGCGTGAAACCACAGGACGTGATCCAACGAGGCCAGCTGGATATGGCGGGACGTGGCGTCCATGCCCTTGGTAACCAGACAAACATCAATTAAAAAGGCATCCGACATATAGGCCAGCAGCGCTTTGTTAATGCCGCGCCCACCCTCGAACGGATGGCGGGTACGCATCCAGATTTCCAGTTGCGGCTCGCGAATATTGGCGCGATTCCAGTCAATCGGCTCGACCATGCGTACATCGAGTTCCGGGCCGGTGATCACCGCAAAGGCATCTTCCATGCTGCCGTGCAATTTGGCGCGCTTGTGCTCACAGATCAATGTCTCAGGCGCAGGCACATCGGGCATCTCGGTTTGAAATTCCTCACCGATGCTGGGTGCCTGAAAAGACATTGCCGCCACATAAATGGGTTTACCACCTTGAATGGCCGTCACCCTGCGCGCACTGAAACTAAAGCCATCACGGGAAACTTCCACCTCATAGGTGACTGGCTCGCGCGGATTGCCCGGGCGCAAGAAATACACGTGCTGAGAATGCAGCTCGCGATCATCCGGCACGGTTTGCACCGCTGCAAAAATACTCTGGGCAAGCACCTGCCCCCCGTAGAGCCTCGGCATTTCCGGATGCATGTTTTCCCCTTCAAAGCGGCCTTCGCCGGTTTTTCTGGGGGTGAGCACATTCAGCAATTGTTGCAGTGAATCGTTCATGGTGGTTCCGTATGGATTTCGCTGTGCCGACGTTGCCAAACGGCAATATCAATAGGCTATAATGTGAGTGGAGTCCAAATTCCGGTGATATTTTCATGCATAGTAATAACAACGCGATATCTACCGCCGCACAGCTTACGCCGGCCAGCTTGCGCGCCGCGATTCGCAGTGGTGCGTTTGCCGACAACACCTCGGGACTCGCTGCGGGCTTTGTGCAATGCAATATCGTCATCCTGCCTGCCGCTCACGCCGGCGATTTTACACGATTTTGCCAGCGAAACCCAAAGCCCTGTCCGCTGATTTACGCCAGCGAACCTGGCGCAACAGCCCTTCCCGCTCTCGGTGACGATATCGACATTCGCACGGACGTGCCCGGTTACTGTGTGTTCGAAAATGGCAAACAAGTCTGTGGGACAGCGGATATTCGCGATCTGTGGCAGAGTGATTTTGTCACCTTTGCACTGGGTTGTTCGTTTTCCTTTGAAGAAGCCTTAACAGCTGACGGTCTGGATGTGCGCAATGTCAGCGAACAACGCAACGTCCCCATGTACCGCACCAGTATTCCCTGCCAGTCTGCCGGCGTATTCAGTAGCAATATGGTGGTGAGCATGCGCCCCTTCAATGCGCGAGACGCCATCCGCGCGATTCAAATATGCACGCGCTTCCCTTCGGTGCACGGCGCGCCGATTCACTTGGGCAAACCAGAGCTTATTGGCATCAGCGATATTCACGCGCCAGATTTTGGCGAAGCCGTTACGATAAACGACGATGAATTTCCCGTTTTCTGGGCCTGCGGCGTAACGCCGCAACTGGCACTGGAGCGGGCCGCACTGCCCTTTGCTATAACCCATAGCCCCGGGCATATGCTGGTCACCGATTTACGCAACAGTCAACTGGCGGTACTGTGATGAAACTAAATTGTGATCTGGGCGAGAGCTTTGGCAACTGGGTCATGGGCATGGACGCCGAGGTCATGCCGCATATCGACCAGGCCAATATCGCCTGTGGGTTTCACGCGGGCGACCCGGTTGTGCTTGGTAAAACCCTGGATCTTGCCAGGCAACACGGTGTAAGCATTGGCGCACACCCGTCCTACCCGGATCAAGAAGGTTTTGGCAGGCGCTCAATGGCAATGAGCGAACAGGAATTGTACGACTGTCTGCACTACCAGATCGCCGCCGTCGATGGCATGGCGGCCAGCAAGGGGCTGACACTTGATTACGTCAAACCTCACGGCGCATTGTATAACGACATGATGAAAAACCCCGGCATCCGTCACACGGTGATGCGCGCGATCAGCAGCTACCACCGCCCGCTGGCGTTGATGCTGCAAGCCACCCCCGCCGCTGCAGACCTTCTGCAGGAAGCCTCATCCTTTAAGCTGGCGCTTTATTTTGAAGCCTTTACTGATCGCCGCTACGACGATGACGGTGCCCTGTTGGCACGCTCAAAACCCGGCGCAGTGCTGGACAAAAACGCCATGCTCGCTCAAGTTCAACAATTGGTCGACAAAGGAACCATTACCACGGTCTCCGGCAACACGCTGTCACTACAGGTGGACACCCTGTGCGTACACGGCGACAATGCCGAAGGCGTTGCCAGCATTGCCGCCATCGCCGACATCGTCAAACGAGGTGGCTCGACAGCATGAAATTACGCAACGCCGGCGACAACAGTCTGATCCTGTACCTCGGCGATAAGGCCAGTCCACAGCTCGCCGAACAATTACATGCGATAGCCCTACAATTAAAAAATGCCCTCGGCGACAAACTCATCGATCTTATTCCCTCCTACGTATCCCTGCTGATTATTTACGACCCACTCAAATGTGACCATTTTTACCTGGAAACTCAGGTCAAACAGGCTCTGGCCAACGCAAAAAACAGCGCTGATCAAAGCCGACAGCAGATCTGCTTACCCGTTTATTATGCG
>PDSN01000158.1 GCA_002748505.1 Gammaproteobacteria bacterium
GTGAGCTGTTCACTTTGTTCATCGCTCAATAAACCAAGTTTTGCCATCACCTCTAAAATACGGACATTATCTGACCAGTACGCCAGTTCTGGATATTGATGCGCATAGTTGAGCACCGCGTACTGCACCATAAACTCAATGTCCACCATGCCGCCGATGCCCTGTTTTAAATCAAACCATTTGGCGGCGTCACCACCTTTGGGAAGTAAATGATTGCGCATTTTTTTGCGCATATTGACCACATTCTGCGCGAGTTCTGCAGTGTTGCGCTGCTGGCACAAGATGCGCTCTCGAATGGCATTGAATTTTTTCGCGACAGTGACATCGCCCGCGACAAAACGCGCGCGCACCAATGCCTGGTGTTCCCAGGTCCAGGCGGATTCCTGTTGATACGTGTCAAAGGCGTCTACGGTGCTGACCAGCATGCCTGATTCCCCGGACGGGCGCAGGCGCATGTCGATCTCGTATAAATTGCCCAGCGCCATGCGCGTTTCCATAATATGAATCATGCGCTGGCCAAGGCGGGTGTAAAACACCACGTTATCCACTTGCCGTTTGCCATCGGTAACACCCTGACTCTTAGCGTCAAAAATCATCACCAAGTCGAGATCGGAACCATGTCCCAATTCAATGCCGCCAAGCTTGCCATAGCCGATAATTGCAATGCCCGTGCCCTCACTATCGCGTGCGGGCTCACCGTATTTAGCGGTAAGGTCTGTCCAGGCTATCGCGAGCACATGCTCTAAAATCACCTCGGCAAGCCAGGTTAAGCGGTCGCTGACTTTTTTCAGCGGCAACCTGCCGGAAATTTCACTGGCGGCCACGCGCAGCACCCCCGCCGCTTTGAAATAACGCAGGCCATCCATTTGTGCTTCTAAATCATTTAACGGTACGCGCAGCATTTGTTGGCGCAAACTGTTTTGTAAGTCTGCCTTGTTACTGTCCCCGTAGAGGTTGTTGATATCTAAAAACTCATCCAGCAGCACCGGGTGTTTTGCCATTTGTTCGGCAATCCACGGGCTCGCGCCGCACAGGTGCACCAGTTCATAGAGTGCGCGTGGGTTTTCGTTTAACAGGGCCAGATAAGCGCTGCGGCGCAGCACCTCTTCGACCAGGGGTAGCGTGGCGAAAAACGCCTGCTCGGGTTTATCTAATTCAGCGCAAGTGCGCAGAAAAAGTGGCATAAACTGGTCGAGGCGCTCTTTGCCTTGAACCTGCAAGGTGGCTACTTTTGGCGTTGCCTGCAACTCAGTCAAGGCATCGATGACAGCCTTGGTATCTTGATAACCCAGGCTTGCCAGGGCGGCGCTTTGTATTTGCTCGCCCCATAAATTGTAATCGTTAATACCGTCGCCATCGTCCTCGTCATCAAGCGGCGCAATTACATTATCAAAGCACTCTATGACCACTGCGCGATGGGCTTGCAGGGCGTCGAGATAATCATCCCAATTCGCAAAACCCATGCTGGTGGCCATCGCGGCGCGGTGTTGTTCGTCTTCCGGCAGGGCCTGGCTTTGTTGATCGCGATAACCCTGAATGGCGTGTTCGCTGTCGCGCAAAAAAGTATAGGCGCGCCATAGATCCTTCACGGTCTGAGCGGGCAGACAGCCTAATTCTACACATTGCTCCAGCACCTTGTGCAATGATCGTCGCTGTAAGCTGAGATCGCGGCCACCGCGTACCAGCTGAAAGCTCTGCGCAATAAATTCAATTTCACGAATACCGCCGCGCCCCAACTTAACATCGTTTTGCAACTGTCGTCTGCGCACCTCTGCGGTAATCATCTGCTTCATCGAGCGCAGGGATTCAATGATGCCAAAGTCGATATAGCGTCGATAAACAAAGGGCCTTAACAGGGTTCTCAGCTCTTGTTTGGCCGCACTGGTGCCGGTGATGGGGTTGCCTTTAATCATCGCGTAGCGCTCCCAGTCCCGGCCCTGATCCTGGTAGTATTCTTCAAACGCGGAAAAATTATGCACCAGCGCACCGGAGTCACCGTAGGGGCGCAGGCGCATATCCACGCGGAATACAAAACCGTCTGCGGTGGTTTGATCCAGTGCCGCTATCAGTGCCTGCCCGACTTTAATAAAATACTGTTCGTTAGTGAGCTGTTTGCGCTCGCCATTGGTGTTGCCCGCTTCGGGAAAGGTAAAGATCAAATCGATATCTGAAGAAATATTGAGCTCACGCGCGCCCAACTTACCCATGCCGATCACCACCAGTTTTTGCACCTCGCCGGATTCGCGACCAATAGGCTGGCCAAACCGCGGGCGCAAACTGCGCTCGACGTGTTCGAGAGCAATACTAATGCAGGTTTCTGCCAGCAGTGAGGTGTCAACTATGGTTTCGGTGGTATCGGCTAAACGTAAAAAATCGCGCCACACAATGCGGCACATATGTTTACGGCGAAACAGGCGCAACTCGCGGTGCAGGTCGGCATCTTCATGCGCTAGTTTTTCGTTGAGTTCCTGCGCCCATTCGGCCTCGTCCATGGAGCGATGCAGCAGACCCGATTGCATCAGGGCGATAAAACCCTGCGCGTCGCGCGTGGCGGTGTCTGCTAAAAACGGACTCAGGGCAAAAGCGCGGGGCAGTTGTTCGTCCCAGGGGGATTGGGTGATAAGTTGATTCAGCGTTGCATCGTTCGCGCGCTCTGTAAATGCCGCGACCGCGCGCTGACCATCGGCGAGAAGGCGGGGGTTTAGCTCTATCATGTCAGGCATTCCACTCAGGCGTCCAGAACCGGGGCGACGCGCAAGACCTCGGCAATCGTGGTTTCACCACGCGCCACCCGTGAAGCGCCAGATAGGCGCAGCGTTTTCATTCCTTGCTTCATAGCTTGGCGGCGAATGGCTGTCGTGTCAATTTGTGGCAGAATCAGGTCCTGCACTTCCGGCGTGTTAACCAGCACTTCGTAGATGCCCTGCCTTCCCGTATAACCGGTATTTCGGCATTCAGTGCAGCCCTTGGGGATATACATGGTTTCCGGCGCGGCGATGTTAAACGGGCGCACCAGTTCCTGCCATGCGGTTTTATCCATCGGCACTTGCGCTTTACAGCGGGAACATAACATGCGCACCAGGCGCTGGGACATAATGCCGCGCACTGTGGCTTTGATTAAATAGTAGGGCACGCCCAATTCCAGCATGCGCGAGATCGAGCTGGGTGAATCGTTGGTGTGCAGGGTTGAGAGCACCAGGTGGCCGGTAAGAGCCGCCTGAATAGCCATATTAGCGGTTTCCAGGTCGCGAATTTCGCCTATCATGATGATATCCGGGTCCTGTCGCATCAGGGCGCGCACACCAGAGGAAAAATCCAGTTCGATATTGTGATTGACCTGCATCTGGTTGAATTTGTCCTCAACCATTTCGATGGGATCTTCAATGGTACACACGTTGACCTCGGGGGTTGCCAGCTGCCGCAGGGTAGAATACAGCGTGGTGGTTTTACCCGACCCTGTAGGGCCTGTGACCAGTACAATACCGTTGCCGGTGTCGGTCATGGTTTTCCAGGCGTGCAGATCTTCGTTGGCAAGGCCCAGTTGTTCAAAACTTTTTTGCAGTACATCCGGGTCGAAAATCCGCATTACCAGTTTTTCGCCGAAGGCGGTGGGCAAGGTGGCAAGGCGCAGCTCCACCTCATTACCTTGCGGGGTGCGGGTTTTCAAGCGGCCATCCTGTGGGCGGCGCTTTTCCGCCACGTCCATGCGCCCGAGAATTTTAATCCGGCTGGTCACCGCGGCGGCGACCTGTTGGGGCAGCTCGTAGACGTTGTACAGTACACCATCGATACGAAAGCGCACTTTGCCTACTTCCCGTCGCGGTTCGACATGAATATCACTGGCGCGCTGTACAAAGGCGTATTGCAGCAGCCAGTCGACAATGTTGACGATATGCTGGTCGTTGGCATCGGGTTCGTCAGATTGCGAGCCCAGCTGTAACATGGCCTCCAGGTTGGTGACACTGCGCGCCGCATCGTGTTTACCGCGACCGTAACCGCCCGCGCCGCGCACCGCTCGCGCCATGTTGTAAAACTCGGTGGTGTGTTTGGCGATGTCGCGCGGGTCGGCCAATACCCGGCGAATACGGCGACGGGTGGTGTGCTCCAGATTGCCCTGCCAGTCGGACACCCAGGGTTCACAACTGGCAATCACCACCTCTTCTTTGTTCACCTCTACCGCCAGGATACCGTGGCGCTGGGCGAAAGCCAGTGACATCACCTCGGCGATGGCGGCCACGTTAATTTTTAAGGGGTCGATGTGATATACCGCCTGCTCGCACTGGCTGGACAGCCAGGTGAGTAAAAAGTCCATACTGATAAGCTGTCCGGGCGCCTGCCCGAGGTGCTGGATTTTTTGCTCCGCCAAAAACACCAGCGGGTGTACTTTTCCCACTTTTGCCCGCTGGATACGTGCCATATCGTCCGTACTGATATGTCCCTGCCGTTGCAAACACACCAGAATTTCCACTAAATTCAGACGTCCGGGGGGGAGAGTCATAGGGGCATTGTTGTTCATCGCGTCAGGTTCCTGCATACATCCGTTCATGCTACCACAGCCGCTGTGTGATACCCCGATGAGATAGTGGTTTTCTTTATTCCCTGGCTGCGCTTTGCGAACTTGGTTAGACTGTGTATCTTCTTGTTCATTGGCCGAGGTCGGTATGCCTACACAGGCCCAGCAGATTCTTTCACAGCTCTCCCAGTTGGTGGCCACACCATCGGTAAGTTCCACCAGTGCGCAGTGGGATCAGGGTAATCGCCCAGTAATTGATCTGCTGGCGAATTGGTGTGAAAACCTGGGCTTTACGGTGCAGACAATGCCGGTAAACGACAGCGGCAGCAAAGCCAATATGCTGGCCACACGCGGCAGTGGCCCCGGCGGATTGGTGCTGGCGGGGCACAGCGACACCGTGCCCTTTGATGAGCACCGCTGGCAAAGTGACCCTTTGGAGCTCACCGAGCGCGATCAGCGTTTGTACGGCTTGGGTTCAACCGATATGAAGGGTTTTTTCCCCCTGGCGCTGGCCGCTGCACAGTCGGTGGCCGACAAGCAGCTTGCCCAGCCGTTGATGATTTTAGCTACCGCCGATGAGGAAAGCTCCATGAGCGGTGCACGGGCGCTGGCGGCGCAGGGTTTCCCCAAAGCGCGGGCGGCGGTTATCGGTGAGCCCACCGGTTTGCGCCCGGTGCGAATGCACAAGGGCATCGCCATGCAATCGGTGCGCGTTGTGGGGCAGGCGGGGCATTCTTCCAACCCTGCGCTGGGTAACAATGCACTGGAAGCGATGCATGGTGTTATCGGCGATTTGCTAGCTTTTCGGCGTAGTTTGCAACAGAAATACCACAATCCCCTGTTTGACGTGGCCATGCCAACGATGAATCTCGGCTGTCTGCACGGCGGCGACAACCCCAATAGAATTTGCGGCGAAGCGGAGCTGCACTTTGATTTGCGACTATTGCCCGGCACCAGTACTGATGCGGTGCTGCACGATCTGCGCATGCGCCTGGAAGCCCGTGCGGCGCAAACGGGCACGCGCATTAGCACCACGCCCTTGATCGGTGGAGTCGAGCCCTTTGAGCAACCCGCCGATAGCGAACTGATCCGTATCGCCGAAAAACTCAGTGGCCATCGTGCGGAGGTGGTTAACTTCGCGACGGAAGCGCCGTATCTGCAACAGCTCGGTCTGCAGACCGTGGTGATGGGGCCTGGTTCTATCGATCAGGCTCATCAGCCCGACGAGTTTTTAGCGCTGGATCAGATTAAGCCTTGCATTGCTCTGTTAGAAGGTTTGATTGGGCGGTATTGTTTGTGAGTTGCTGAGCATTGCGTGAGGAAGGTAAAGGACAAGATAGCGCGGCTTCTGGGGGGCTGCGAAACTAAGCCGCTACGCGGCAGTTGTTGCCACCAAAATACTTGGCCCGATACATGGCCTTGTCGGCGCGTCCCAGCCACTCAAAGGGTGTTTCGTTACCCCTGAACTGCGCGGTGCCAACAGAGACGGTAACTTTATATTTTGCCAGTTTGGCGCTCTTGGCAATGGCGGCACGCAGCTGTTCGGCCAGTTTGCTGGCGTCTTCAAGACTGGTGTGTTCCGCAATCACCACAAACTCCTCGCCGCCAAAGCGGAACAGGGAGTCAGAGCTGCGCACCCGTTTGTCCAGAGCCTGTACCAGCTCTACCAGGATTTCATCCCCCAGGGCGTGGCCGTAGGTGTCGTTGAGCACCTTGAAATTGTCGATATCCATGAGAATCAGGGAGGCGAGACAGTCCTGATTACGGCGCTGATAGCTGCCAATTTCCAACAGCTTTTGTTCCATCGAGCGGCGGTTGCCCGCATCGGTTAGGGGGTCGCGGGTGGCAATGTGCTCCAGTTGGGCCTGCTGAAGGCGCATACGATTGGAAAAGGCGTAGGTAAAAAACAGGGTTGCCAACACAGTGGTATAGATTTGCATGGCTTGCAGTGGTTCGAGTTGCGGCCAGATTACCACCCCAATCGCCACCAGGATAAAGAGACAAATAATGGCGGCGAGATAGGTGTTCAGCACAAAAAACATGGCGCTGAGTGCGGGGTAAATCCACACGGTTTGGGCAACGCCTTTTGCCAGTACGGTGAGAAATACGGTAGCGATAAACGTGCAGGCCAGTACTCTGCCGGGAAAGGTGGCCTTTCCAGTGCGCAGCACATAGATAAAAACGGCGGCTGAGATCGAGACGATGCCAAAATCCAACAGGCCAACCAGCCAGTCTTCGGTCAAAAACCGCATGACCACAAACGGCAGAATCGCAATCACGGTACAGGCGCTCAAGGCGAGGACAACGTACTCCTCGGTTGATCGTTGTTTTTTGAGCATAAATAACCTCAAACGGGTTTGTGCCGTGCGCACCCTGTGATGTGGATCGTTACCTAAAAGTGATTTTCCTGCATTCTATACACATAGGCTGCCGAAAAGCACGAATTAACTATCTGAAGTGTGACGATTTACTAATTTTTTCTTTAGGGTAACCGCGTTTATTGGGGTGAACTGCCAAATCGGCTATTTAGAAAGCGCAGTGTTTTGGTTATTCTAGGGTCGGAGATCCGCTGGGGACAGGAATGTGACACACCAAGGACAAGCCCATATTCGCTGGCTGCGAAACACCGCGCCGTATATCAACGCCCATCGCGGTAAGACCTTTGTGTTGTTGATTCCCGGTGAGGCCTTGCGCCACGACAACATCGCCAATATCGCTCATGATATCGCCCTGCTCAATACCTTGGGGGTGCGCCTGGTGCTGGTGCACGGTTCGCGCCCGCAAATCAATCAGCGTTTGCAGCAGGCGGGGCTGGAAACACAGTTTCACAATGGTATTCGCGTTACTGATGCCCAGGCCATGGCTCAGGTAAAAGATGCTGTTGGTTCCCTGCGCGCGCAAATTGAGGCGCTGTTCTCTATGGGGTTGCCCAACTCGCCCATGCAGGGCGCACGCTTCAGTCTGGTCAGCGGCAATTTTGTGATTGCTCGCCCGATCGGCATTGTCGACGGGGTGGATTACCTGCATACCGGTCAAGTGCGCCGCATTGAAACACACGCCATCAAGCGTCAGCTGGACGACAACGCTATTGTGTTGTTGTCCTCCCAAGGCTATTCGCCCACGGGGGAGGTGTTTAACCTCGCATCGGAAGATGTTGCGGTGCAATGTGCGGCAAGCCTTGGTGCGGACAAGCTGATACTGTTCGGTGAACAACAGGGCATCGTAGATGAACACGGCGAGCTTGTGCGCCAGTGCGTTGTCGGTGAAACTCACGCGCTGCCGGTGGCAGACCCCGCTCAACAGCGTCTGCTCGATGCGGCGCGGCGGGTGTGTTTGGCGGGTGTGGAGCGCTGCCAGATCATCAGCTATCAGGACGATTGCGTGTTGTTGGAAGAGCTGTTTACCTATGATGGCTGCGGCACGCTGGTTTCGCGGGACAACTTTGAGATTTCCCGCCGCGCCACCATTGAGGATGTGGGCGGTATTCTGGAATTGATCGAGCCACTTGAGCAGCGGGGCGTGTTACTCAAGCGTTCGCGAGAGTTGCTGGAAAATGAAATCGGCCATTTCAGGTTGCTGGAGCGCGATGGCCGTATTATCGCCTGTGCTGCGCTTTATCCGTTTGCGGAAGATGGCACTGGCGAGCTGGCCTGTGTTGTCTCCCATCCCGATTATCGCGGCGGCCAGCGCGGCAAGCGTCTGCTTGACGAACTGGAGCGCGAAGCCAAACGCCTGGGTTTAAGTCGTGTGTTTGTACTCACCACCCAGACCGCGGACTGGTTTGTCGAGCACGGTTTTGTCCCCGCAGAGCTTGATAGCCTGCCCGAACAAAAACAGCGCCTGTATAATCTGCAACGCCGTTCGCGGGTGTTGGTGAAGGTTTTGTGATGATGGAAGTCCGGATATTTCATTAATAAATGGGGTTTTCGGGCGAAAAAAACCCCGGATGACCGGGGCTTTTTGCATGTAGGGGCTGTTTCGATTAAGCCGCCTTCTTTCTTCTGAAAAAGCCAATACCTGCTAAACCGAGACCCAGCAGTGCAATGGAAGCTGGTGCGGGCACAGACGATGTCGCCCCTCCTATTTGAATTGAGATAAACTCACCCGATACGGCGTCTGTTATCGTATACGTGCCCTCGGTTATGCCCAGACTTGCAAAGGTGCCGGCAATGCTCCAGGAAACATCGGGCGTCCACAAATCACCAACCAGATCCTCAGTTGCAAGGGAAATACCTGGGTTGATGGCAAAGTTTACTGAATCATACGCGTAAGTCGCGAATTGCGTGGTACCAGTGCTAGCCCAGCCAAAGACATCAGTGGTGAACATATTACTGTACCAGGGGCTCAGGTCTGTACCGTCGTTAAACGCAAATGAAGCGTCTACGATGCCCATGCTGGAATCTCCCATGACGCTTGAGTGCTCTGGGTCGGGGAAGACCTGGACGCCCGTACCATCCCAACCGTAGACTGTGACAGCCACCATAGCGCTTGTATCCAATGTGCCGGAGGAGTTCATCAATACGTTGCCACCGGATTCGGTAAACGAAAACACCACCCCCGCTTGCGCCGAACCAGCAGCAATGGAGCCAGACAAAGCGAGAGTAGCAAAAGCTGTTGTTAATTTTTTCATGGGATATCCTGTTATATTCTCATTAAATAGTCAGACTTAGTTCTGACCAGAATAAGAAAAGCAAAATTTATGCCGCGAATCGCAACTCGTTGTTTTGTAAGCAAAATGTACTGAGGTTGAGAGATGCAAAATGTCGTTTTGTAAAAAATCTGACACTTTTTTGTGTATTTTTGCGTTGAATTTTACATTGTCTGGCGAAACTGGCGGCTCTTGGCGCTCTGAAACAAAGACACGTCAGCGCTCCGACGTGGGCTTATTCCAAGGAATCGCGGGCCGAGCAATGGATTTGGGCAGTAAGTCTCAGGGGCTTATTCGGGTGTGTGCTTGGTGGTAATATCGGAGTATATTTTCACATTGCCTTGGAGGTCGAAAAATGGCAATTGTCAAAACCACACTAAGCCTTACGGATACAGACCGCCAGTTTATGGATGATTTAATTGCGGCGGGCGAGTTTGTCAGTAATAGTGAATATGTGCGGAGTCTGATCCGTCGAGACAAAGAGCAGCGCGCCGAAACACCAGAGGAAATCGAGTTTATTCGCGCCAAGTTGATACGGGCTGAAAAAAGCGGCTTCACGCCAGAAAAGCGTGATGAAATTTTAGCCGGTATCAAAGAAAGAGCACGGCAAGATGGGGTTCTATAATCTTACCGAAGAAGCAAAGGGTGATCTAAATAGAATATGGCTACGTGGCTTTACTGAATGGAATGAAGCACAAGCTGATAGATACTATCATGCGTTTTTTGACCGCTTTGAATTGATTGCTGAGCAGCCGTTTTCATATCCACCGGCTGACTATATCCGCGAGGGTTTCCGTAAAAATGTATGCGGGGTGGATACGATCTATTACCGGGTAGCAGGCGAGGGCGTGGAAATTGTTGCAATCATTGGGCGGCAGGATGTGGGCAAAATATTAAAAAAACCTTAAAATACTCCTACGATGTATTTGCGATGACGTTCGTTACACCTGAGCAACGTCACTTTACGCTTAGCCCGGATATTTCACCAGTAAATGGAGTTTTCGGAAAAAAGGACAAGGAAGGTTGTTCAAACATCATGAAAAGCGTAGCGGTAGCTACAGTTAGAATGATTCTGGGCAAGATTCTAAGTCATTTTTATTCGGCGCGTCCATGCGCCTCACCCCTGCGGGGCTATCGTGAACACTTTCCCGAAGAAATTTTTTCGAAAAACCATTTAGGCACAGTGGGGGTGTTATCCAAACCAGAAATAACCACTGCATCACATTATTCTGCTACTTGCCAATGGCCGGTCTTTTTGGCGCCAACCCGTTTTAATCGTGACTGTTCTTTCAGTTTTTTGATGCGACGCTCAATGGTGCTGAGTGCCTTTCCAGTCTGTTCGGCCAGTGCAGCATGGGTGATATAGGGGTCTGCCTTTATCAATTCGAGGATGACGAGATCCAGAGCCGACAGTTTTAAACCCGCTTTTATACCCGCTTTTATACCCGCATTTTCCAGCTGGTGGGAAGTACTTTCCTCAATGGCATCCCGTATCATCTGCAACATAAATTGGATAAACGGTGAACAATCCGTTTGCGCGGTGCTGTTGCGGATAGCCAGGTAGTACCCTTCCTGATGCTGATACACCAGACTTTCCACCGGAATATGAATAAAGATGGGTTGCCACCCAGACAAAACCAGGGTTTGCCACAAGCGTCCCATACGGCCATTGCCATCCGAGAACGGGTGAATAAACTCAAATTCGTAATGAAAAATACAACTGGCTATCAATGGGTGCACATGGGTAGCGCGCAGCCAGGCCAGCAATTCACGCATCAGCTCGGGGACCCGCTCGGCCTGTGGTGCCATATGCACGACCTGCTCCCCCGACATCACACCAACCCCCCGGCTGCGGTATCTGCCCGCATCCTCGACCAAACCTTTCATCAGCAGCCTGTGGGCAGCCAGTAAATCGGCGCTATTACCGGGTTGCCAGGTCGCAATTGCCTCATAGGCTGCAATGGCGTTGTGCGCTTCTTGCACTTCTTTGGGCGGTGCTATAACCCGCTTACCTGCAATAATGGCAGTGATTTGCGCCTCTGACAGCGTGTTGCCCTCAATCGCCAGTGAGCCTTGAATTGTGCGCATACGGTTGATTTTACGCAGGCGCAACAGTTTTTCTTGCTCCAGCTCAACGGTCAAGCGGCCAATGGCTTCGCTGATCTCGGCGACCAGGTTAAGCATGTCGCTGGTGATGGTAAACGGGGGTTGATAGCGCATTAAGCCGCCTTACCTGGTTTTGGAAAGCTTAATAGCAGGTCGCGATAATACGCGTATTGCTTTTGCCGCAATTCGATTTCGCGGGGGAGGTCTTCGGTGAACGAGTTTGTGAGCGCGTCGAATTTATCGATGATCTCAACAATGCGCTCTTTTTCATCCAATTCTGGATTAGGGATTTTGATGGAATTAAGATTCCGTTTATTCAGTTTGGGCTGGGCAGCCCCAGAGATATAAGGTGTCAGGTCGATACTGTTTAGATAGTATTCAATGTATTTCCGATCGGCATAGGTTTTAAATTTCAGAACGTGCGCATGATTATTTACCCAAGTCTTGCCACTAATACTAAAAGCTATTGGTGTAGTTCTAGCCAGTAGGTTCGCACGATCCTCAGAAATCAATAAATAGT
>PDSN01000179.1 GCA_002748505.1 Gammaproteobacteria bacterium
GCACACTACACCTGCGGCGGCGTGGTGGTCGACACCCAGGGTCGTTCTGATATTCCCGGGCTGTACGCTATCGGCGAAACATCCTGCACCGGCTTGCACGGTGCCAACCGTATGGCCAGTAATTCGCTGCTGGAATGCATCGTCTACGCCCGCTCGGCCGCTCGCCATATCGACAAGCACTTCGCCGACTTCCCCAAACCCAAATCCGCCAAAGACTGGGACGCCAGTCGCGTGACCGATTCCGACGAGGACGTGGTTATCTCACACAACTGGGACGAACTGCGCCGTTTTATGTGGGATTACGTCGGCATCGTGCGCACCAACAAACGCCTGCAACGCGCGCGCAACCGCATTCGCCTGTTGCAAACCGAAATCGACGAATACTATTCCAACTATAAAGTCAGCAACGATTTACTGGAGCTTCGCAACCTCGCCGTGGTCGCCGAACTGATGATTAACAGCGCCATGAACCGCAAAGAGAGCCGCGGCCTGCACTACACCCTGGACTACCCGAACACCCACCCCGTACCCCAGGATACCGTATTGACACCATCTACAGTTTGATCTGGCAGTTATAGGCAACAGGGGCTCGCGCGGACAGGCGCGCCGCGCTGTCGGGTTTTTAACAGTTAGCTCCCCAGCCCACGGTGACCCAGCGCCGCAGGCGTCTGGCATCTGCACCTGGAACGTGGTCATTAAACAACAGCAGCGCACAGGCTACCTGGTCTGAGGGAAAGCGCAGTTTTAGATAAACCAGGCGCGGTGAATGAAAGCTGGCGCGATCAAGTGTAACCGGCTGCCATTGCTGCTCCCGATACAACCACCACTGCCCCCGCTGGCACAGCACTGCACACCCCGCAGCCTCATCGCGCCATACCCTGACACCCGCCCACAGCGCCAGGCACAAGGCGGGAATCAGCAAATAATCATGCCCCCATAACAACCCCAAACTCAGCAGCAGCGCCGCGCCGATGCATAACACCAGACAGCGCCGCCAGAAGGAGGTGACAAGCTCAACGGGGACGCTGTGCATAGTCGAGAATTTTCGCCACAATCGCCCGCAAATCCTCGCGCTCGGGCTGCTCGCGACGCAAAAACCAGCCAAACATTTCCTGATCTTCACAGAGCATCAATTCCTGAAACTGCTGTTTTTCACGCTCAGACAAACTCAGGTACTGCTCCGTGACGAAAGGCTCCAGCACCAGATCCAGCTCCAACATACCCCGTCTGGCGGCCCATTTCATGCGGCTTAATTCGGCTGTTTGGTCCATAATCAATCCTTGTAAATAAAGCACGAAAGCGCTAAGTATAACGAAAGCGAAGCGCCGCACCTACAGCAAATGCTGACAGGCGCCACAAAGCTCTTTATCATGCAAGAGAACCCAGCGGAGTACAGCGATGAACTGCTTCTACACAACCCTGCCGGATGAGGGTCTGCTACTACTGGAAGGCCCTGAGGCGATGAAGTTTTTACAGGGGCAAAGCACCTGTAATACCGCCGCGGTGAGTGAAACCCAGGGCGTAAACGGCGCATGTTGCGACCCCAAGGGGCGCATGGTGTTTGATTTTTACCTGTTTCAATACGGCAGTGAAAAATACGCCCTGCGCATGGCGCGCGACCTGGTAGACATCGCCGCCGCACACCTGGGCAAATACATTATATTTTCCAAAGCCACCCTGAAGCCTGGCGACAATCAGTGCCAGGTGGCGGCGCTATGGGGTGAAGGTGCAGCGCAGAAACTGGCGGCCATCGACGCCCTGCCCAATGGCCATCTCGGATGCGTAACTCGCGGCGGCGTCACCGCGGTGCAGGCCAACCCCGAAGCAACCGCCTTTGAAATCTATCTAAGCCACGCAGTCGACGACTGTTGGCACGGGATCACTGAGGTCAACGCCACGCCCAATGACTGGCAACTACTCGCCGTCAAAGCAGGCCGCGCCAGACTCTGCGCGGCCACCAGCGGCGCATTGCTGCCGCAAATGCTCAACTTCGACATAAGCGGCCATGTCAACTTCAA
>PDSN01000180.1 GCA_002748505.1 Gammaproteobacteria bacterium
GGCCGGATGTCAGTAAACGTACCTATCAATCCGGCTTTATCTGCCACAATGTCGCCACCGCCAAAGCGGTTTATGACGCCGTGGCGCACGGCAAAGCCTTAATTGAGCGGCTGGTGACTTTTTCCGGTGATGCCCTCGCCCACCCCGGCGTTTATCGGTGTAAAGTCGGAACCACGCTGGCCGATATCGGCACCACGGTCGGGTTGCCGACCGATTGCCCGGAGGTAATTTTCGGTGGCACGATGATGGGTTTTCCGGCTCAAGTGCAGCAACCGCTACCACAAGTGATTAAACGCGAAACCACTTCGGTATTGGCGTTTCAGCACCCGCCTGAACATCACGCCAAGCCGGCGCAAAACTGTATCCGCTGCGGCGATTGTGCCGAAGTTTGTCCGATGGACTTATTGCCGCAACAACTGCAGTTTTATGGACGTAGCGGCGATCATAACAGCGCCGAAGCCAACCGCCTATTTGATTGTATCGAATGCGGTTTATGCACTTATGTTTGCCCCAGCGATATCGCTTTGGTCAATATTTTTCAACACAGCAAAGGTGAGATTTTAAACGCCCGCCGTAAAAAAGCTGAAGCAGAACACGCCCGCCAGCGTTTTGAAACCCGTAACGCTCGCTTGGCAGCGGCTAAAGCCGAACGCGCCGCTAAAGCTGCCGCCCGCTATGCCAAACTGCAAAGCAAATCGACAGCCACCCCCTTAGTTGATAAAAGCCCGGCCGATAAGCACGACTTAATCGCTGCTGCCCTTACCCGCACTCAGGCCAAACAAGCCGAGCGCCAAGCGCAAAACCACAGTTCAACAACGGCTGAAAACAGCACTGCGGGACAAAAAACCGCCGAGAGCGTTGACGGCCAAGACTTAATCGCCGCCGCCCTTGCCCGCGCCCAAGCCAAAAAAGCCGAGCGCCAAGCGCAAACGGCAAACCAGCCCGCAGATAGCGCCAACCATCACAACAATATAAAAACCTGAAAAACCTTTACCTGCAACATCGATAATACCGCCATCCATGACATCACTCAGCAGACCACCGCAAACCGGCATTTTTCCGCGTGACCATCATCCTAGATTGTCCGCTGCCGCCATTATGTATCGAGTGATGCTGGCCACCCTGCCCGGGGTATTATTGTTATTGTTTTTTTGGGGCATAGGGATTGGCATTCAATTACTGCTGGCAGCGCTGACGGCGCTGGTATGTGAAGCCTTGAATGCCAAATTGCGCCAACGCTCGCTAACCGCTTTGGATGTCGCCTCGGGTTTGTTATCAGCGCTGTTATTGGCTATTGCCCTGCCCGCCACCGCACCGTGGTGGGTGGTGGTCAGTGGCACGGGTTTTGGCTTGCTGATTGGCAAACACATTTTTGGCGGCGTGGGTATGAATATTTTTAACCCGGCCATGGTTGGGTTTTGCGCCGTGTACTTTTCTTTTCCGGCGGCTATGAGCAGTTATCCCGGTGATTATGTCCCGGTGGCAGAGGTCTTGGCCGCTATTTTCCCCGGTGCGTTTAAGGCGACGGTTTCACCCGATGCTCTGGCCGCAGCCACCACCTTAACGCAGTTTAAAATTGATGGCCAGTGGGCGGGCATCAGTAGCAAAACGTGGCTGATAAATCTCGCCTGGTTGGCAGGTGGTGCGTATTTATGGCATAAGCATGTGGCGGACTGGCGTTTATCGGCGGGGTTTCTCGGTGGTTTTTTCGCCGCAGCGCTGTTATTTTGGCTTAGCGGTTATGCCAGTTTAAACCCGCTGCAGCATGCCGGTGCCGGGGCATTATTGTTTACCGCCTGTTTTATTGTTACCGACCCCACCACGGCGGCCACCGGACGTCTGGGGCGCTGGCTGTTTGCACTGCTCGCCGGGGTGCTGGCCCTGTTGATTCGCCAGTTTTCTCATATGGCCGACAGCATGGCCTTTGCCATTTTACTGGCCAATACTTGTGCACCGCTGATTGACAGCTATACCCGCCCGCAATATTTTCGGGGGCAGCGCC
>PDSN01000159.1 GCA_002748505.1 Gammaproteobacteria bacterium
TCAACAACAGTTCAGGTTTTCTTTCCTCTTTTGAGAGTGACTTTCTTCCGGTAGACCAGGCATTTGTTTTTACCGACACTCCCGCTGATGGCGGTTTACGGCTCACATGGAAAGTCACACCAGGGCATTATCTGTACAGGGAACGAATGACATTTTCGGTTATCGGAGACAATGCCAGCCTGGGAGAGCCCGATTTTTCTATCGAGGGAGAACGAAAACAAGACCCCTACTTCGGTGAAGTTACAGTATTCCACAACGATGTCTCGGTTTTCCTGCCTGTTCATTTCAAATCGGGCACCGAAGCCACCATCAGGGCTGCTTACCAGGGGTGCGCCGATGCCGGCTTGTGTTATCCACCGCAAACACGGGAACTGCTGGTTCTCAATGAATTACCGGCATCAACAACACCTGAAACGACAGAGTCACCTGCGACAGGCGTTGTATCAGACGGTGCGCTATCAGACACAAAAACCCTGCCGGATACCAACCCGGATACCTCGAAAGAAAAGGCAGCAGACCTGTCTTCCCTCGACACCGCAAACGGCATCAATCGCTTTCTTCAACATGCTTCTCTGGCCACCATTGCCGGGGTATTCTTCCTTTTGGGTGTCGGGTTGACCTTTACCCCCTGTGTTTTCCCGATGATTCCCATTGTCTCGTCCATTATCGCAGGCCAGACCAACCCGACAATGGCTCGTTCGCTACTGCTGTCACTGAGCTACGTGTTTGGTATGGCGATCACCTATTCACTGGCAGGTGTCGCCACAGGCTTACTCGGAGCGGGTGCGAATGCCCAGGCCATGTTGCAATCTGCCCCTGTACTGATTTTCTTCGCAGGGCTGTTCTCACTGTTGTCTCTGGCGATGTTCGGTGTTTACGAACTCCAGTTACCGGCTTCACTGCGAGACAGGCTCACCGCCACCAGCAACAGGTTCAGCGGCGGACAACTGGGTGCCGTCTTTGCTATTGGCGCGACCTCGGCACTGATTGTCTCACCCTGCGTTTCGGCCCCGCTGGCAGGCTCCCTCGTATATATCTCAACCACAGAAAATGCACTGCTCGGTGGCATCGCCCTGTTTATGCTGGGCCTTGGTATGGGAGTGCCACTGATCGCCGTGGCCGTTGGAGGAGGAAAACTTCTGCCCAAGGCAGGTGCCTGGATGGAAACAATCAGGCAGGTGTTCGGCTTTCTTTTGCTTGGCGTTGCGATCTGGCTGATCAGCCGTTTGCTGTCTGATTTCACAGTGATGCTTTTGTGGGCATTGCTTGCAGGCACAATGGCCGTGGTATCGGGTGCGCTCGAACCGGCGGATACTACTCCAAAAAGAGTCCTGAAAGCTTTCAGTCTGTTGTTGCTCGTGTACGCAATTATACTGATGGTGGGAGCATTCACTCATGGCTCAGATCCGCTGGATCCGCTTTCCGGCATCGCTTCCGGGGAACACAGCCAGGCCGATAGCGAGCAATTGAATTTCGTCACCATTACCTCATCGGAAGAACTTGCCACCCAACTGGAAAAATCAGCCCGGATTGGCAAATTGGCCATGCTGGACGTGTACGCCGACTGGTGCGTAAGCTGCAAAATCATGGAAAGGGAAGTGTTTCACGCACCCGGCATAAAACAGACCCTGGCAGACTTTTACCTGATCAAGGCAGACGTGACCCGCGGCTCTCCTGACAATATCGCACTATTGAAACAGTTTGACCTGTTCGGCCCGCCATCAATATTGTTTTTCGATGCCCATGGCCTGGAGATGAAAACAGTGAGAGTGCAAGGAGAGATGGACAGGGCGGGTTTCTCACAGTTGCTGGGCAGGGTTCTTCAATCAGGTCAGAATTGATTCAACGCCTTAAGGGTCAAGGGTCAGAAATATTCAGCTCAATCGAACCAGCGCAGTCTGTCTCTCAGTGCCACAACCTCACCAATAATAATCAGAGCCGGCGTTTTAACCGGGTTTCCGGCCTTGTCCTGCTCCGCGATTTTGGCAACGATATTACCCAGTGTGCCGATTAGCACCAGCTGATCAGGGGTGGTTCCCCTGGCTATCAAGGCCACGGGGGTCGAGTCACTCATGCCGTGGCGAACCAGCTCCCTGGATATGGTCGGCAAGCCAAGAAGCCCCATATAAAACACCAGGGTCTGCCGGGTACACACAAGCTCATTCCAGGGTAAATCACAGGTATCATTTTTCAGATGCCCGGTGATAAATCGTACCGATTGGGAGTAATCCCGGTGGGTTAACGGAATGCCGGCATAGCTTGCACAACCACTGGCAGCCGTTATGCCAGGCACCACCTGAAAGGGAATGCCGGATTTGCTCAGCTCTGCAATTTCTTCCCCGCCGCGACCGAAAATAAAAGGGTCGCCACCTTTCAACCTTAGCACCCGTTTGCCTTGCCTGGCCAGATCCACCAACAGTTGATTAATGCTACCCTGGGGCAAGGTATGATCGTTGCGTCGTTTACCCACGTGAATTTTTTCCGCATCACGCCTGGTTTTGGCTAAAACGGGTTTGGATACAAGGCGATCATAAACAACGACATCCGCCAGACCAATCAACCTGAGCGCTTTCAGTGTTAACAGGTCAGGATCTCCAGGGCCTGCACCGACCAGATAAACCTCGCCGACAGACCCGGTTTGCGCATGATGTAAATGGTCAGAGAGCACAGACTCCGCTTCCGTTTCATTGCCCGAATACACCAGTTCGGCAAAACGCCCTTCCAGCACCCGTTCCCAGAATTTCCTCCTGGCCGTCAATTCAGGAAACCTGTCATTGACTTCCTGTTTAAGGCGCGAAGCCACCTCAACCAGCCTGCCATAACCGTCAGGAATGAAAGCTTCCAGTTTGCTTCTCAGCATCCGGGTGAATACCGGCAACCGGGCGCTGCTCGACACAGCAGCAATAACAGGAGAACGATTGACAATAGAAGGGAAAATAAAACTGCTGAGTGCCGCGTTGTTCACCACATTCACATGCAAACCGGCCTGCCGGGCATCGGCAGCCACCACCTCATCGAGTGATGACTCGGAAGCCGCAACCACCAGACTCTGGCCACTCATAAGGCCGGGAGAATACGCATCGCCCAGCAAGTTGACCTGGCCCGAATCCACCAGGTCAGACAACGACGCAACCAAGTCTCGTCCGACCAGATTCACCCGAACCCCGGCCCTCAACAATAACTCGGCTTTTCGAGCCGCCTTTTCCCCTCCCCCGACGATAAGAACCTGTTGGTTTTTCAGGTCAAAATAAAGGGGTAAAAAAGCCATTTTCTCCATCGTGAACGCTTATTCTCCGATCACCGTACAGCCATTCATATAGGGCAACAGCACCTCGGGAACCGCAATAGTGCCGTCTTCGCGCTGACAGTTTTCCATAACTGCAATCATGGTTCTGCCCACAGCAAGCCCGGAACCATTCAGGGTATGCACCAGCTCCGGCTTGCCTGTTTCGGGGCTACGCCATCTGGCCCGCATACGCCTCGCCTGGAAATCACGGGTATTACTGCAGGAAGAGATTTCCCGGTATTTCTGCTGGCCGGGCAGCCAGACTTCAATATCGTAGGTCTTCGCCGCACCGAAACCCAGGTCACCACCACAGAGTGAAACCACGCGATAAGGCAGCTTGAGGGTTTGAAGAATCATTTCCGCATGGCCGGTCAGAGCTTCCAGTGCCTCATCGGATTCTTCCGGCCTGACAATCTGAACAAGTTCTACCTTGTCAAACTGGTGTTGACGAATCATACCCCGCACATCCCGGCCATAAGAGCCGGCTTCACTTCGGAAACAGGGGGTATGGCTGACAAATCTCAATGGCATCCGGCTGGCGTCAACAATGGTATCCCGAACCAGATTGGTGGCAGGCACTTCTGCGGTAGGAATCAGATAAAAATCCCGCTCACCCGGTACTTTGAACAGGTCTGCCTCAAACTTGGGCAACTGGCCTGTACCATACAAAGTGTCAGCATTGACCAGATAGGGCAGATACAACTCCTCATAACCGTTTTTCATCGTGTGGGTATCAATCATATACTGGGCCAATGCCCGATGTAATCTGGCTATCTGATTGCGCAATACGACAAAGCGTGCAGCAGAGAGTTTCGACGCCGAGTCAAAGTCGATACCGCCCAGCTTTTCACCCAGATCGACATGATCTTTCGGTTCAAAGTCAAACTGCGTCGGTTCACCCCAGGTTCGCACCTCAAGGTTATCCTCTTCCGAGACGCCTTCCGGCACATCCTCATCAGGCAGATTGGGAATGCCCTGCATAATGTCATTGAGCTGATCCTGCAATTCGGCCAATGCCTGTCTGGATGCTTCGAGCTCGTTACCCAGGTCTTCCATTTCTTTGATCAGAGGTGCGATATCCTGCCCCTGAGCCTTGGCCTTGCCGATATTCTTTGACCGACTGTTGCGTTCACTCTGCAGACGCTCGGTTTTTGACTGAATTTCCTTTCTTTTGCTTTCAAGCACATTCAGTTGTTCAATATCCAGTTTGTACCCCTTTTTCAAGAGCTTTCTGGCAACTTCTTCCGCATCCGATCTAATGAGTTTCGCATCTAACATGAGAACTTGTTATTTCCTGTTTGAGTAATAAGGAGGTAACTGCCCACGGAGTCCTGTTCCGGGCAGGTGCGCAGTTACGAACAAAAAAACTGGTTGACCAACGGCTTCGCAAGCATCATTCCTGCCGCCGTTGCCATAACGCATAGTGTAACGCTGCTTGATACATATAGAACAGCCGTAATGACACGGCCATTTTGCAACAGGGAGACCGTTTCCAGAGAAAAGGTGGAAAACGTGGTAAATGCCCCCAGAAACCCGACCATGGCAAGAGATCGGATCTCGGGTGTTGCATGAAACTTCTCTATCACGAAAATATAGGCCACACCAATCAAAAAGGAACCCAGAATATTCACCAGCCAGGTTCCGTAGGGGTAAGACTTGCCAAGCCACTCCGAAATCCAGCCCACCAGGCTGTAACGGGCAATCGCACCAAGTGCTCCGCCAATGGCGATGACCAGCATATTTATCATATAGACATCCTGAATTATAGGCATGCTGAAAGAAGCTGAAAGCGCCAGCCCCGGCAACAGGCTCTGACAATGGCAAAAAAACCTGCCATGCGGGGCGGTATTCTAAACCAGACAGGACAATTGGTATAGCTCTGTATCTGCAAGCCAGTCACTCATCTGGTACAAGCCTCCGTGGGCAGACGCCCGTACACTAGCCTTTTTCTCTGGCGATACGCCGGTTTTCTTCCTCGATAATCTCCTGCGGCATCTGCGCCATAAAGCAATTGCAGATTCCATCACCAATCATGGTTCTCGGCCCGAGTGGATGGCCGATATGCTTGTAGATACCGTGGGAGTGATGGTGTGAATGATCGTGGCCATGACCGTGTGAATGATGATGGTCGTGTGAATGATGATGGTCGTCGTGACAATGCGAGTGGCCATGAGAATGAGAGTGGCTATGAGAATGCGAGGAATGACCATTGCCCTGCTGCCCGGCATCGGGGTTATATTCTGCATGATGATGATGTATATCCACCTCACCCGCAGCAAAACGACGCCTGAACGATGTCATCAGGTTTTCCGAAGGAAGCTGACCCGACATAAGTTCCTGCACCCGGAACTCAAAGGCATCGATCACTTTTTCGTGATCGTTAAGATAAGGCGTTTTGATAAACTCGATATCCGGCACTTTTTTCGCCACATGATCGACATAGTTATAAATACGTTTGATCAGTTTGCCGGTAAACAGAAAGTACGGAGCCACAACAATTTTCCTGAAACCCAGTTTTGCCAGTCGCTCCAACCCTTCCCCCACGGATGGGTAGGTGACTCCTGAATACACAATATCAGCCCAGCCAAAACCCATATTCTCGCTGATAATGCGGGTGAGTTTTGCCACTTCGGCATTGGCCATGGTATCAGAGGTTCCCCTGCCTACTACAACCAGCATGGTGTCATAAAGCTGCCCGGGTTGCTCCTCTGGCTCCAGCCCCAGTGATTGGTAAATCCTGGTTTGAAAAGCCTCGATCATGGCCGGGTACAAACCCAATTCACTGCCGTAATGGATCTTGACCGAGTCCTGCCTCTGCTCAAATGTGGTCAGCACAGAGGGGATATCATTCTTTGCATGCGTCGCAGCAAACAGCATTCCCGGAATGGCATAGATTTCCTCGACTCCTTCATCGATCAGCGCATTCAACCCCATATGAATATTGGGTGCAGAAAATTCGAGAAAACCATATTCAACCGGCATATTCGGGAATCGCTTTTTAAGCCCCCTTGCAACAGAACCAAACTCCTTTTCTGCTTCCTTATCCCGACTGCCGTGGCCGCAAATCATAATACCCCGTTTTCGTTCTGCTGCTTGATCAGCCATATTATCTCTCCACTCGTTCATTGCCAGCCCTGTGCATTGAAGTTGACTCCAGAGCGTACCTATTGTGTTTAATTTCGCTCTTGACAGATGCCACTATAGATGTCATCTGTTCGATACCTGAGCTGTCCAGGACACCTGTTCTGATTATTGCCTGCCCCTTCCCCGTATCAACCAATCGAAGCAAAACGCCTTGTCGGGCAAACAGCTCATAGAGTTGTCTTGCCAGTTCCTTATCCAGGGTATAAGACGAAAAAAGCCACTGGTGGCTCTCTTCCACCCTGTGTCCCTGCTCTCGAAGTTGATCAAACAACTCTCGCCAGACAGATTGGTTTTGCTCTGACAGTTTCCTGATTCGTCGCCGCGTTTCAGTCTGCCAGTGAGTATCCCGAAAAGCCCGGGTTGCAATCTCCTGAGCCGGGCCATTGACATCCCAGATGCCGATACGGGGTCGCAGCGCCGACAATAACGGCGAATCCGCAAACACAAATCCCAAACGCAATCCGGGTAAACCAAAGAATTTACCAAAAGACCTCAGCACCAGCATATTCGATTCCAGGCCAGAAGCCAGACCAGATTTCAAAATACTCTGTTCCGGCTCAAGGTCGGCAAAGGCTTCATCCACAATCAGGTTCGACCCGGGTGGCAGTTGCCTTGCCCATCGACTCAGCGTTACCGGTGAGAAACAACAGCAGCCCGGATTGTTGGGATTAATAACCAGCAAATGAAAGGCCCGTTCGGCTGCGATCTGTTGCTCGATCACCCTGGTTGCCTGTTCCACCTGGCATGCCGGGTAATAGAGTAATTCCGCCCCATGTTGAGCCCAGGCGGCCTTGTGTTCCTGATACCCCACATCCGGCAACAATACGGGCAAGTTGTTCAGGCAGCCGGGCAATGCCATTATTGCCTGCTGTGAGCCATTGGTGGCCAAAAAATCGTATTCACCATAATAGTCACACACGGCACGGCGAAAACTCTCCTGCTGATAGGGCATACGGGTGAAAGAGTGAGCAGATATCTGCGTATTCGGGTAAGGTAAGGGGCTGATACCGGTGGACAAATCAATCCAGTTTTCCAACGGAATGCCATAGCGTTTACAGGCACTCTCCAGGTCTCCACCGTGGACTCTCTCCAGGGTGTTGCCCGGAGTACCCTTTCTGTGTTTCATATCAGCATTCCCACGGCACCTTACCAGAGTATTCACAATACTGTCGCAGCCGCCGCGTCAGCGACAGCAATGGCAATAACAATAACGAACCATAACCCAAGTGCCCGGTTAACCAGACGGGTCGCCTGCCCGATGCTTTCTGCCGAGGGCCTGTTGCCGGTTTCCGGGCCAAGTTGGGGGCGCTCCTGCCACCTGCCATGATAGATGGCACCACCACCCAGACTGACATTGATGGCCCCGGCACCCGCTGACATCACCGGCCCGGCATTCGGGCTTTTCCAGGTGCCGCCCTGCTGCCGCCACGCCGCCATCGCCAGGCGAACATCACCGACCAGTGCGTAACTTAACGCAGTTAGCCTGGCCGGAACAAAATTGAGCAGATCATCCACCCGGGCCGCCATCCAGCCAAACCGGCGATACCGCTCATTCCGGTACCCCCACATGGCATCCAGGGTATTACTCAGGCGGTATAACACCACGCCGGGCAAACCGAACAGGGCAAACCAGAATATGGCGCCAAACAAGGCATCTGCGCCATTTTCCAATACGGATTCGGTTGCCGCCGAGGCCACCTGCTGCTCGTCCAGACCCGATGTATCACGGCTGACAATCATGGCCACGGCGATTCGAGCGGCAGCCAGATCACCCTGTTCAAGCGGCTCGCTGACTGCCTTTGCATGGCTGAGTAACGCCTGCCAGCCAATCGCAACATACAGGACGATACCGCCGATGATCACGCCGACAACAGACACGCCTGCGACAGACTGGGCGGAAGATAACAAAGAAACCAGCCAGGCAACCAGAACAAGGGGCATAACGGTCAATAACCAGGCAAGCACACCCAGAGCCATCGCCAAAAATTGCCCGCAACCGGATTTATTCAGCGCCCGTTCTGCCCGGTCAGCAATCCAGCCGAAGCCTACGAGAGGGTGCCAGCGGTTGACCTCTCCCCACTTCCAGTCCAGCAACAGAGCAAGAGCCAGGCTCCATGCTATCGCCCCTGTCATGGTGCCAGCTCCTGCTTTTCATCCAGGGCCAACAGCAGATCCTGCAGTTTTTCCGGGTACTGTCCGGGGGAGGCCCACAGTCCGCGTCGAGTGGCCTCCAGCAGTCGTTCTGCCATCTCCTCAAGCACTGCGGGGTTGTTGTCCATAAGAAATTGCCGGTTTTCCGGGTCAAGAACCAGGGTATCCGTCACGGCCTCGTACTGGTAATCATCAATCAGGTCAGTAGTCGCATCGTAGGCAAACAGGTAGTCAACGGACGCACCCATTTCAAACGCGCCTTTATAGCCATGCTCTCTCATGGCATGAATCCATTTGGGATTGAGCACGCGGGTACGGACAACCCGATTCAACTCTTCTTTCAGGGTTCTGACTTTGGGTAAGGCCGGATTGGAATGATCATTATGATAGACCACAGGGGCTTCACCGGAAAACACCTGAACCGCATTGCTCATCCCGCCCTGAAACTGGTAATAATCATCCGAATCCAGAATATCATGCTCACGATTATCCTGGTTATGGGACACCACATCCAACCGGGAAAGCCGATCACGGAACGATTCCCTGGCGTCCACCCCATCCCCCGCGTCATTGCCATAGGCATAGCCGCTCCAATTTAAATAGGCATCGGCCAGGTCACTTTTCTGCTCCCAGCAGCGTTCATCAATCAACCCCTGCAGGCCTGCGCCATAGGCGCCGGGTTTGCTGCCAAAAACACGATAGCTGGCTTCACGCCTGGCCTGCTGATCACTCATACCCTGTTCTTTCAACTCGGCGGTGCGCTGTAACACATGCTGCTGAATCAGATTCTCGTTGCCCGGTTCTTCCAGATCGACAATGGCCTGTACGGCTGCATCAAACAACTTCATCACATTGGGAAAGGCATCACGGAAAAAACCAGATACTCGCAGGGTCACATCAACCCTGGGGCGCTGTAACAGTTGGGTGCTCAGCACGTTAAAATCAACCACCCGATTGGAACCTGGTGCCCAAACCGGTTCTACCCCCATCAGTGCGAATGCCTGGGCAATATCATCCCCTCCGGTTCGCATGGTAGCCGTGCCCCAGACTGACAAACCAAGCTGGGCGGGGTATTCACCATGCTCCTGGAGATGGCGTTCTATCAGGGTTTGCGCCGAGCGTTTGCCGATTTCCCAGGCAGCAGGGGATGGAATGGCGCGATTATCCACGGAAAAGAAATTCCGTCCCGTTGGCAGGGTATCCAAGCGCCCCCTGGTTGGCGCACCGCTCGGGCCGGGATCAATGCGTTTGGCGCTCAGGCCTCTTATCAATGAATCCAGCTCCAGTTCTGCACTACGCTCTAACGCAGCTAACAGCACGGATCTGGTGTAATCAAGCTGTTGCAGGGTGGCAGGCAGCTGGTCAGGCAAGGCTACCGGCCGATCAGACAGCACGTAATTTTCCACCAGGTGTTTTGCCAGGCATTCCAGGCGCTCCCGTGTATCGGCATCGGTTCGCCACGGGGCATCATCCAGTTATGTGCAGACCATGACGAATCTGCGCTTCCTTGATATCACACAGGTAAGCATCAAGGTGTTGCAACACGGTTTCTTCGTTATCCGCTTCTTTGGTTGCCAGCTCCTCCAACACATGGCTTTCCCTGACTTTGGCCATAATAGCCCGGCGCAGATAGACTTCCCGCTTGTCGTCCATGCCCATCGCCTGGTAATACTCATCGACCAGGGATTCAAGTTCCGTAAGCAGGCCGTAGGTTTCGGCGCGGGTCATCGGCGGCATTAAATGATCAATGATGGCGGCCTGGGTGCGCCGTTTGGCCTGGGCACCCTCACCCGGATCGTTGACAATAAAGGGATAAAAATGCGGCATGGCACCCAGAGC
>PDSN01000160.1 GCA_002748505.1 Gammaproteobacteria bacterium
ATCAAACGTGCAACCGAGTGTTTCTCCATAAACTCGGACATATCAACGCGCACCATGGCCTGCTCGGTGTCAAACAAAAACTCCGCCAGCGCCTTGCACAGCTCGGTTTTACCCACGCCGGTTGGCCCTAAAAACAGGAAAGAACCGTTGGGACGATTGGGGTCGGCAAGCCCGGCGCGAGAACGGCGCACGGCGTTAGACACCGCCACCACGGCCTCGCTCTGACCGACGACGCGCTTGTGCAGCTCATCTTCCATGCGCAACAGTTTCTCGCGATCCCCTTCTAACATTTTTGAAATGGGAATACCCGTCCAGCGCGACACCACCTCGGCCACTTCTTCCTCGGTCACTTTGTTACGCAACAGGGTGCGCTCGGCAGTCTCCGCCTGGGAAGCGGCTTCCAGTTGTTTTTCCAGCTCGGGGATGCGGCCGTATTGCAACTCCGACATGCGGGTTAAATCACCACTGCGACGTGCACTCTCCAACTCCATGCGCGCGTTTTCCAGCTCTTCCCGGATATGCGCTGCACCCTGTACAGAAGCTTTTTCCGCCTTCCAGATTTCCTCTAAGTCGGCAAATTCTTTTTCCACACTTTCAATTTCAGCGCTTAACAATTCAACCTGTTTTTTCGCGCCCTCGGATTTATCCTTTTTCACCGCCTCGCGCTCGATTTTCAATTGAATCAAGCGGCGCTCAAGCTTATCCATCGCCTCGGGTTTAGAATCAATTTCCATACGAATACGGCTGGCCGCTTCGTCCACAAGGTCAATCGCTTTATCGGGCAACTGGCGATCAGTAATGTAGCGCTGCGACAGTTTCGCCGCAGCGATAATCGCACTGTCAGTGATATCTACGCCGTGGTGCACTTCGTAGCGCTCTTTTAAGCCGCGCAAAATGGCGATGGTATCTTCCTCGTTGGGCTCATCCACCAGCACTTTCTGGAAGCGACGCTCAAGGGCGGCGTCTTTTTCGACGTACTGACGATACTCATCCAGGGTGGTTGCGCCCACACAGTGCAACTCACCGCGCGCCAGTGCAGGCTTTAACATATTGCCCGCATCCATCGAGCCCTCGGCCTTACCCGCGCCCACCATGGTGTGCAGCTCGTCAATAAACAAAATGACGCGGCCTTCCTGCTTGCCCAGCTCGTTGAGCACGGCCTTTAAACGCTCTTCAAATTCACCGCGAAATTTCGCACCCGCAAGCAGCGAACCTAAATCCAGCGACAAAATACGTTTGTCTTTCAAACCTTCGGGCACTTCACCGTTAATAACACGCTGCGCCAAACCCTCGATAATCGCGGTTTTACCCACGCCGGGCTCACCGATTAGCACGGGGTTGTTCTTGGTGCGGCGCTGCAACACCTGAATGGTACGGCGAATTTCATCATCGCGGCCGATCACTGGGTCCAGCTTGCCCTGCTCGGCGCGCTCGGTCAGATCAATCGTGTACTTATCGAGCGCCTGACGAGCTTCCTCCGCCTCGGCAGAACTCACACTTTCCCCGCCACGCACTTCGCTGATGGCCTGACTTAAGGCCTCGCGAGTCACGCCATTTTTCGTCAGTAAATCAGCCACCGGCGTTTTACCATCGAGCATGGCAAGCAGCGCGCACTCGCTGGAAATATAGGCGTCGTTTTGTTGCTGGGCAATTTTATCAGCCAGATTTAATACACGCCCCAGGCCCTGCGAGACATGCACCTCGCCCGCCGTACCACTGACCGTGGGCAGGTTTTCAACAGCATTGTTTAAATCGTTTTGCAAACCAACAATATTGGCACCGGCTTTTTGCAGCAGCGGTTTGGTAGCACCCCCAGTTTGATTCAACAGGGCACTCAATAAATGCAGTGGCTCAATAAAATTGTGATCCTTTCCCACCGCTAGTGACTGCGCATCTGCCAGCGCACTTTGTAGTGAATTGGTCAGCTTGTCCATTCTCATAAAAGTCTCCTCGCTCAAACGCAATCGCGCGAGCTATTCAGTATTGAGAAGTAGATGGGGGGGATTTAGTTTTTTTCAAGGGTTTGCGCAAGCGGATAAGCCCACCAGACTCACCATCCGTCCTGTTTGCCCATCGCGGCGATGAGAGAAGAAGCGCTCTGGCTCGGCAAAAGTGCAGAGGCCACTATCAGAACAGTTTACCACCCCAAGCGCGGACAAACGCTGGCGGGCAAGCGCGCTCAAGTCGGCCAGAAACCTGTCGCCATGTGCCTTAAATGCGCAAGCGCTGGCATCGCTGTGGGCCACAAAGGCTTCTCGCGCTTCAGCACCCACCTCGAAAGCAGCGGCGCTGATGGCAGGACCAAACCACGCCAAAATGTCACCGGGCGGCACGTTCATAGCGGCAACGGTGTTTTCCAGGACACCACCGAGCAGGGAGCGCCAACCCGCATGTGCAGCGCCCACGACCGAACCGTGGCGGTCGCAAAACAGAACGGGTAAGCAATCGGCGCTCATAATCGCGAGAAAAACGCCTGCCGTGCGAGTCACGCTGGCGTCAGCTCGTGGCGCGTCTCCCACCGTGTTATCGTCTGCCGCGAGCACATCGACACCATGCACCTGCGACAGCCACTGAATACGCGCTGCGGCGGGAAGATGTGACAATACGATGGCGCGGTTTTGCGCCACAGA
The DNA here is from genome assembly GCA_002748505.1 of Gammaproteobacteria bacterium. Taxonomy (GTDB): domain Bacteria; phylum Pseudomonadota; class Gammaproteobacteria; order Pseudomonadales; family Halieaceae. Next base: position 2,631 of record PDSN01000160.1, read on the forward strand.
TGCAGGCTTGTCGCCCACGTGATCGCCCATATTCAAACTTGCGTAAACACCCTCGCTGACACCGCCCTCGCGGGTGGATGAGAGCGCCACAACACCTGGCGGTGCAGGCCAATGGGGTTTAAGCAATGCCCGCGTCCTCTGCCTCAAGCACGGCCAGCAAATCCTGCATATCCTGCGGCAGCGCACTTTCAAAGAGACATTCCTCGCCGGTTTCGGGGTGCTCCAGACCTAACTGCTGGGCGTGCAATGCCTGGCGGGGAAACTCGCGCAGAGCCTTGATCAAAACGTCCGATGCACCCGCAGGCAGGCGCGGCCTACCACCGTAGAGCGGGTCGCCAAGTAAAGGATGATGTTTATGCGCCAGGTGCACCCGAATCTGATGCGTGCGGCCGGTTTCCAATTTGACCAAAAGCTGAGTGTGGTTGGCAAAGCGTTTGGCGATGCGATAGTGGGTGACAGCGTGTTTACCACCGTGGTTTACCACGGCCATTTTGATGCGCTGACGCGGGTGTCTGCCCATAGGTGCGTCTATGGTGCCACCACCGCTGAATGTACCCGTGCAGATCGCACAATACTGGCGCGACACCGTGCGCGCCTGCAATTGTTGCACCAGGCTGTGATGGGCTTGCAGAGTCCTGGCAACCACCATCAAGCCGGTGGTATCGCGATCGAGCCGATGCACAATACCCGCGCGGGGCAAGGTGGACAAGGCAGGAGCGTGAGCCAGCAACGCATTGACCAGGGTGCCACTGGCATGCCCCGCCGCAGGATGAACCACCAAGCCCGCGGGTTTGTCAATCACCATCAGGCTGTCGTCCTCATAGACAATATCCAGTGCAATATTCTCAGCCTGCCATGCTCCGGCCTCCTCAAGCTCCGCCCGCAAGCTCAGCTCGTCACCCTGACTGACCTTATCTCTCGGGCGCAACTGCTGGCCATTGACGCAAAGTTCACCGCTTTTGATCCAGGTTTGCAGGCGCGAGCGCGAATACTGGTCAAATAAGGTAGCAGCGGCGGCATCGAGGCGCTGACCATGTAGTTCAGCGGTGACTATCGCCTGTTCATTTACTGCTCGTTTCATGCAACTGCCAAAAGGAAAAATACCGCAGGTGTTTATGCAACACCGCGCCTGTGGTTAAATAGCCCACCCGCGAACCTGCGAGCGATACTGCTGTCTATAGGTCGCAATACTAGCACGTGAGACCGTAACAAAGGTGAATCGATTGAAATACACACTTATGCTGCTGGCGGCCCTGTTGTTTGCAGGCTGTGCCGGAAACGATGCCAAGGAAGAAGAAGAGGCCAATGCCGGCGAGGTGCAAATGTACCAACAGGCGCAGCGCTACTTAAGGGCTCGCAATTACGAGCTTGCGATTCGCTCCCTGCGCATGCTGGAATCGCGCTACCCCTTTGGCCGCTACGCCGAGCAGGCGCAATTAGAGCTGATTTACGCTCACTACAGCTCTTACGAGCCTGAAGAAGCTATCGAAACAGCGAATCGTTTCATCCGCCTGCACCCCCAGCATCCCAATGTGGACTATGCCTATTACCTGAAAGGGCTGGCCGCCTACAGCCGCAACCGCGATATTTTTGCACGCTTTTCCAAAACCGACCTGACCAAGCGGGACCCCAGCAACGCCCGCGAAGCCTTCGCAGAATTCAACAAATTACTCAGGCGTTTTCCCTCAAGTCCCTACGCTGCCGATGTGCGCGCGCGCATGATCGACTTGCGCAACAAGCTGGCACGTCATGAAATTCACGTTGCGAACTACTACTTCCAGCGCGGCGCCTATCTGGCTGCAGCCAATCGCGGTCGCTACGTGGTAGAGAATTTTCAGCACAGCCCCGTGGTCGCCGATGGCCTGGCGGTGATGGCCCAGGGCTATTACCTGCTGGGCATGCAGGATCTGGCGGACGATGCCGTGGCAGTACTGGCAAAAAACTACCCGAACTACCCGGAGTTTGATAAAAACGGGCAGTTTAAATTTGACTACGATGCCAAACCTTCGTGGCTCAACCGCGCCTCTCTTGGCCTGTTCGACCCGCCAAGACCTCCCTATTATGACACCCGGGAGGCGTATTCGGGTTCTTAAAACCCGAATCACTACTCTCCCTGGCGGGGAGAGGGCCTGACAGAATCAATCCCCCATTTTCCACCCGGAGGTGACGGGATAGCGCCTATCGCGACCAAAGCCCCGGCGGGTAATACGCACACCAATGGGCGCCTGGCGACGCTTGTATTCGTTGATATCCACCAACCGCACCACGCGCTCCACCTGCTCTCTGGCGATGCCGGTATCGACAATCGCCTCGGCGCTAAGATCCTCTTCCACGTATAAACGCAGTATTTCATCGAGAACATCGTAAGGCGGCAGGTTATCCTCGTCTTTTTGATCGGGGGCAAGCTCAGCCGATGGCGGGCGCTCAATAACCCGTTCGGGAATACACGGACCCAGGCTATTGCGATGACGCGCAAGTGCGTAGACCAGCGTCTTCGGCACGTCTTTGAGCACGTCAAAACCTCCGGCCATATCGCCATAGAGGGTTGAATAGCCCACCGCCAACTCGCTCTTGTTCCCAGTCGTCAATACCAGCGAGCCCTTTTTGTTGGAAATGGACATCAACAACACACCGCGACAGCGCGCCTGCAAGTTTTCTTCCGTGGTATCTGGCGTAAGCCCTGCAAACTCATCCGCAAGTGCCATCATAAATGCCTCAAAGATGGGCTCGATGGAAATCACTTTGTGCGACACCCCCAAAGTGCGGGACTGCTCGGCGGCGTCTTCCACACTCATTTGCGCCGTGTAGCGAAACGGCATCATCACCGCCTCCACGCGATCCGCGCCCAGGGCATCCACCGCCACTGCCAGAGTCAGCGCGGAATCGATACCGCCAGACAAGCCCAGCACCACATCACGAAAGCCGTTTTTGTTGACGTAGTCTCGCATGCCCAGCACAAGAGCCCGGTAAATGCTGTCCAATTCTGCCAGTGGTTCGGCGCGATGCTCGCTGGCAAGGCGTAAACCCTGAGTGGTGCGCGCAGCGCTCACCCAAAACAAACCTTCGACAAAATTTGGCGCGGCGGCAACAATGTCGCCGCTGGCATCGGCCGCGAAAGAACCGCCATCAAACACCAGTTCGTCCTGAGCGCCCACCTGATTGACGTACACCACCGGCAACCCGAAACGCTCGGCTTTACTGCCAACCAACTCCCAGCGCTCATTGCGTTTGCCGCGGTGAAACGGCGAGGAATTCAAATTTAAAATCAGCTCCGCCCCCGCCGCTTTGGCCTGGCGTATAGGGCCTTGCTGCCAGATATCTTCGCAAATGGTCAAGCCCACCTTAACGCCGTGCAGCTCCAATACGCAGGGTTCATCGCCCGCCTCAAAATAGCGTTTTTCGTCGAAGACCTGATAATTCGGCAAATGCTGCTTGGCATACTGCGCCAGTATTTCCCCGCGATAAATCACCCCCGCGACATTGTACAAACCGTCCTCATACCTGAGCGGGTAACCGATCACCAAATAGACATCGTGTTTGCGGGAAGCTTCGCAAATCTGCTTTAGCGCCCTGTCCACCCGCAGAGCGATGCTGGGGCGCAGCAGCAAATCCTCGGGTGGATAACCACTCAAGGTCAGCTCGGGAAACACCACCACAGCGCCGGGGTGCATATTTGCAGCGCGTTCCATAGTGGAAAGCACCCGATCCGTATTCCCCTGAAAATCACCCACCAGGGTGTTGATTTGCGCCATCAAAAATTGAATGTCTGCCATGACCGTTATCGCTTATTGGTAAATACGCGCGTATTTTCTCCAAAACCGGAGCTTTGTGCCAGTATTTCCCAGTCCGTATCTGCGCGGTCGCCCCCGGCCTGCTACACTTGCGGCAGTTAGATTCGAACGCCTAGCGCACTATGAAGAGAAACACAGCCAACAGCCAAGACGGTCAGCGACAGAATCGCACCTTGTTTTCCATCTACGTGGCTTATCGCACGTTGGTATCTGTTGTGCTGTTGATCTTGTTGCTCTCGCCTAAATCCCGTGAACTTGTCGGCACACTGAACCCGGATCTCTACCTCGCTGTGGCCTTGGTTTACTGCATATCCAACATCGTACTGGTCGCCTTGCTACCCAAACAGATTCATACCCGATCATCGAGTTTATTCGCGGTTTTCTTCACCGATATTGTATGCCTGGCTTTGCTCTCGGATGCCAGCGGCGGCATTGGCTCTGGCCTGCCAGCGCTGTTGATTGTATCGGTTGCGGCAAGTGCAGTGCTGGAACGAAATCGCACCCTCGCCACACTGATCGCCGCGCTGGCAGTCATTGTACTGCTGGCTGATTCGGTGCGCTTGATTACAGTTGGCGCGATGACGTTCAAAACCATGCTCCCGGTTGCCCTGCTTGGCATATTGACCTTTGCCGTGTCACTGCTGGTGCAAGCCGTTGCGCAGCGATTGCTGAGAGTGGAGGAGCTGGCGCGCTCTCGGGCCTACGATCTCTACAACCTGCAACGCCTCAGCGAGCAAGTCGTGCAAAACCTGCAGACCGGTATTTTGCTGGTGCACGAGAACGCCATGGCCAGTGCCATCAACAGTGCAGCAGGACGTCTGCTGCTGCCAGACAGACCCATGATGTTGCAGCAGCAACGACCCCTGGAAAGCTACAACGAGGCCCTGGCACAGCACTATCAACACTGGCGCGCCGGCGGCTCGGCACAAACCAGCCCGTTTTACGCCGATGGCAGTGAGGCGCCGCTGGTCGCCCATTTTAAAGAGCTAAGCCCAGGACACACAGACAAGTCGTCATTGATATTTGTCGATGATTACACACCTGCCACCCAATACGCACACTCCCTGAAACTCAACTCTTTAGGCAGGCTGACCGCCAGTATCGCCCACGAAATTCGCAACCCCCTGGGGGCGGCCAGCCATGCGGCGCAGTTGCTGCTGGAGTCGGAGCAAATGAATGACGCCGATAGACACCTGACCAACATTATTCACAAACACTGTCAGCGTATGAATGTGGTGATTGAATCGGTGATGCAGATTTCGAGACGCGAAGCGCCCAATCCACAGTTCTTACCACTGGCGGACTGGCTTGAAAACATGATACAGGTATACCGGGAAACCCGTCAGGATGAGCCGCAAATCACCCTGGCTTGTGCCTCTCGGGAGTTGGAAATAGCCTTTGACCCCGAACATCTGGAACGGGTGTTGAGTAATCTGCTGGACAATGCCCTGCGCCACAGTGAAATGGCCACGGGCATCGCCTGTGCGCAAATCAATGTGCAACTGAATATCCAGGCCAAACACTGCAGCATCGAGGTCATCGATCGCGGCGAAGGTGTTGCCCCTGCGGAGCAGAGCAAGTTATTTGAACCTTTTTACACCACGGTGGAACAAGGTAGCGGCATGGGCTTGTTTCTGTGCAAGGAACTGTGTGATATCAACCACGCCCAACTGCAATATCACAGTACCGATGATGGCCACGGCTGTTTTGCCATCCACATCACTCAGCGGAGATAACAATGGTACAAAAACAGGTATTAATTGTGGATGACGAACCGGATATCCGCGAGCTACTGGACATCACCCTGCAACGCATGGGGCTTGCTACCATCTGTGCAGCGGATCTTAGCAGCGCCCTGGAGCAAGTTCGCAAACAACAGCCGGATTTGTGTTTAACCGACATGCGCCTGCCCGACGGCAACGGTCTGAGTCTGGTGGAGACTCTGCACGGCAACTACCCCGATGTGCCGGTCGCTGTGATCACCGCCTACGGCAGTGCGGAAACCGCCGTCACGGCCCTGAAGGCGGGTGCATTTGATTTTATCAGTAAACCTATCGAGTTAGATCGTCTGCGTAATCTGGTTAACACCGCCTTGCAATTGGGCAGTGACGACGGAGACGCGCAAGCGCCAGACGATAGCCTGCACGGCTGCTCCCCCGCAGTGACCATGTTGCGTCAAAAAATTCGCCGCCTTGCGCGCAGTCAGGCACCGGTGCATATCAGCGGCGAATCCGGTGTGGGCAAGGAAGTGGTGGCGCGCCTGATCCATCAGCGCGGCCCGCGCGCCAACGGCCCCTTTATCGCGGTAAACTGTGGCGCTATTCCCGCTGACTTGGTGGAAAGCGAGTTATTTGGACACGTCAAAGGCAGTTTTACCGGCGCCTACGCCGACAAAGAGGGACTTTTTCAAGCGGCCGCAGGCGGCACCCTGTTCCTGGACGAAGTGGCCGATCTGCCGCTGGCCATGCAGGTCAAATTACTGCGCGCAATCCAGGAAAAATCCGTACGCCCCATCGGCAGTGCTTCGGAGCACGCCACCGATGTCCGCATTTTAAGCGCTACCCACAAGGACCTCGCAGCGGAGGCCAGCAACGGCTCATTCCGCTATGACCTCTACTACCGTATTAATGTGATTGAATTGGCGGTGCCGCCGCTGCGGGAGCGACTGGAAGACCTGCCCCTGCTCACCGAAGCACTGCTGGCAAAAATGACCGAGGGGCAAAACCGCGTCGTCACTCTGGAGCCCTCGGCGATGGACGTTCTGGCCGCCTACCACTTCCCCGGTAATATCCGCGAGCTGGAAAACACCCTGGAGCGCGCCCTGGCACTATCCAATGACGATGTGATTCACGCTGAAGACTTGGTATTTTCAAGAGCACCCGTTGAAGCTGCACCCATTGCAGCCGCCCCCGCTAAAACTGCGGCTATTGAAAAAAGCACCGACGGAACAGGGGCTGCGCCGCAGTGGTCAGTACAAGATGCCTATGGCGATTTGGAGGGCTATCTTGAAAACATCGAACGGAACATTCTCGAACAAGCCCTGCAGGAATCGCGCTGGAACAAAACCGCAACAGCCAAGCGACTGGGGATCAGTTTTCGCAGCTTGCGCTACCGCCTCAAAAAGCTGGGGTTGGATGATTAACCCGGATGTTCCACCAGCACGGCGACCACTCCGCTACTATTTATTTTAATATCAATGGGTTACGCAGTGAACAACAAGAAAAGTCAATGTACAAACTGTGCCTAAATGGTTTTTCGAAAAAAATGACTTCGAATCATGCCCAAAATCATTCTAACCGCAGCGGTAGCTAAGGTTTTCATGATGTTTGAACAACCTTCTTTGTCCTTTTGTCCGAAAATTCCATTTACTGGTGAAATATCCGGGTTAACCCCTCATCATTGCCCGTTGTTCCAGCAACAACGGGCGCGGCTACTTTTGCTGTCGCTAAGGCGGCGACGGTGAGGTAAAACAAGGCATCTCCCTAAAGGATGCCGATATGAAAACCCCACCCCAGGACGCCGGAATAACACTGCTTTCAACCTTGATCACCCTATGCCTTGTGGCGCTGATCAGTGTTTTGTCGCAACAGGCTTTTTCCAACTGGGCGCCAAGACAGCG
>PDSN01000161.1 GCA_002748505.1 Gammaproteobacteria bacterium
CTGTAGCACCAGAATATCGCCCTGCGCGTTTGTGACATAATCAGAATAGCTCTGCCCTGCGGCCGGAGCGGGCAAGGTGAATGCGCGCGCCAGAACTTCTTGGGGAACATCCACACTGGAGCGCAGCGCGCCCAGTTGTAACTGCCAGGTCTGACCAAATTTGTCAGCCACCGTTTCCACGGACTCACCCTTGTTTAAATTCGCCAACGCTGTGTTAGCCTGCTCGGTGAGTACGGCCTCGGCGCGCTGCTTTTTCAGCGCGGTTTGTACCGCTTCTTTTACCGCAGCCAGGGGCTGAATTTTAGCGGGATGCACGGTTTTAATACGCGCGACCACAAAGTGTTGATCGCCAATCTCCACCACATCACTGTTGTGCCCCTGCTCAAACACTTCTTCAGAAAAAATCTGCGATGCGAGCACCGGCTGGGCAAACAGACCCTGGGCCTGATCGCGGCTGACGCCCTGCTCTTCCATCACTTTCAACTCCAGCTCCTGCGCTGGCTCTGCAAGGTCTTCGGCGTTATAGGCCAGATCGCGCAGGTTCTCGACAACACGCAGCAACTCGCGCGAAGCCTCGTCGTTTTGCAGACGCCTTTCAATATCAAAGCGCAGATCTTCAAAAGCGGGTACGCGCTCCTCTTGAATATCCGTCACCTTTATCAGGTGCACACCAGCGTCGGATACCACCGGCGCAGAAACGGCGTTCAATTCAAGTTTAGCCACCGCATCCTCCATGGCTGCGGGCAGGGTTTCACCAGAAGTGTAGCCCAGGTCGCCACCTTGGGCGCCGGAGAGCTTGTCATCGGAAACACTTTTGGCCTGCTTGGCAAAGTCCGCACCAGCGGCCAGTGCAGTTTGCACCGCGGTGACGCGGGCGTTCAAGGCTTCATCGCTTTCGCCCTCTGCCTGCTGAAACAGAATGTGTGAGACGCGGCGCTGGGCGGGTATGCGCTGCTGATCTTTTTCTTCTTCGTAAACCTCCCGCACCCGCTGTTCAGATATCGGCTGCATGAAATCATCGCGGCTCAGCTCGATATAGGATACATCCACGGTTTCCGGGGTGCGGTAGTTTTCTTTGTGTTGCTCGTACCAGCTTTGCAATTCCGCATCGCTGACTTTTACGGTATCGAGGACGCTGGCCATCGGCAAGGTGAAGTAGCGCACATCGCGCTTTTCCAGCACTGTATTTGCCGCCTGTTTTAGCTCCGCCGAGGTGACAAACTCAGTGCCCAGAAAACCGGCGCGCAATTGATTGACGATCAAATCGTCTTTAAGACTTTGTTTAAAGCTGGCGGGGGTAAAACCAGCGCCCTGAATCATCTGACTGTAAAGCTCGCGCGAGAAACGCCCGTCAATCTTAAACTGATCCATGCTGGTAATTAACTTGTTGACCGCCTGTTCCGGCATTGCCAGACCCAGGTCTTCGGCGTTTTGCAACAACAGCTTGCGGTTGACGATGGTTTCAATCGCCTGTGCCTGCAGCGCCTGCTCGTCGATCAGGGCGGGGTTGAACTGGTCGCCCATCATCTGGATCAAACGCTGGGTCTGATTTCGTACCAGTTGCTGCACCTCAGCAATTTCGACGGGCTCGCCGTTGACCTCAGCGGCGCTGTTGCTGCCGCCTCCGACCAGTATCGATTCAATGCCGAAAATAGAAAAGGTTAGAATAATCAGGCCGATAATAATTTTTGCGGCCAGCCCGTTAACATTAGCACGAATATTTTGAAGCATGGATAGAACTCGTTATTCCCAACAAAAAAGCGCACGAAATGTGCGCTTTTGGCTTAGGTTTACCCCGTCAGCGACAGGCCGTAAAACCCTTAGGCGTTGACAGCGTCTTTCAGTGCCTTGCCTGCTTTAAAGCCGGGCACATTAGCCGCTGCAATCTTGATTTCTGCACCCGTTTGCGGGTTGCGGCCAGTGCGCGCTGCGCGTGCTTTTACAGAAAATGTACCGAAGCCTACCAGCGATACCTGTTCGCCGTCTTGCAGCGCTTTAGTGATGCTTTCAACCACCGCGTCCAAGGCGCGGCCAGCATCCGCTTTGGAAAGATCGGCCGAATCGGCGATTGCATCGATAAGTTCAGATTTGTTCACACTTTTCCCCTTTGTAAAGCTTGTGTTGACTGATGTTCTAACTAGAACTAAATGGTATGTACGCTAAACACCCGCGTGATTAGACGGAGGACTTTACCTGTAGCGACGTACAAGGTCAACGCCCAAAATCGGATCAGTGGGTATTTATGCGGCTATTTTCGTCCGTTGAAGCCTCTTTCCCTGGTGTACCGCTGCGCTCCTGGAATTCCTCATCGCTTAAGGGCGCGGGTTGGGACTCCAAGGCGATCGCCAAAACCTCGTCAATCCAGCGCACTGGATGAATGCTTAGTTTGTCGGTGATGGCTTCGGGGATCTCCTTGAGGTGACGCTCGTTCTCCTTGGGGATGATCACATCGCTGATACCACCGCGTCGCGCCGCCAGCAGTTTTTCTTTCAGACCGCCAATGGGCAGCACTTCACCACGCAGGGTGATTTCCCCAGTCATTGCAACCGCCGAGCGCACGGGAATGCCGGTCAACACCGACACCAGCGCGGTGCACATGGCGATACCCGCACTCGGACCATCTTTGGGTGTTGCACCTTCGGGTACATGGATATGAATATCGCTGGTGTCAAACAGCTCGCGGCGAATGCCCAGACCCTGGGCGCGCGAGCGCACCACGGTATTGGCGGCCTGTATGGACTCCTGCATCACATCGCCCAGGGAACCTGTTTTAACGTGACGCCCCTTACCGGGCACAGCGACCGCTTCAATACTGAGCAGCTCGCCACCGACCTGTGTCCAGGCGAGACCAGTGACCAGACCGACCTGATTGTCATCCTCGGCAACGCCGTACTTAAATTTCCGCACGCCCAGAATATCGCTCAGCATATCCGCAGTGACTTCCAGTTTGGGCGTTAACTGATCCAGTGCGAACGCCTTCACCATTTTCCGGCAAACCTTGGCGATTTCACGTTCCAGGGAGCGCACTCCCGCCTCGCGGGTGTAATAGCGGATGATATCGGTCACGGTGGCCTCGGGCAGCCTGACCTCACCTTTCTTCAAGCCATTTTGCTTAAGCTGCTTGGGGATCAAATAGCGTTCGGCGATATTGCGTTTTTCATCCTCGGTATAACCGGGAATACGAATAACCTCCATGCGGTCCAGCAGGGGGCCGGGAATATTCATGGTGTTGGAGGTACACACAAACATCACATCAGAGAGGTCGTAGTCTACTTCTAAATAATGATCGTTAAACGCGCTGTTTTGCTCGGGATCTAACACCTCAAGCAGTGCCGAGGCTGGATCGCCGCGGTGATCCATGCCCATTTTGTCGATTTCATCGAGCAAAAACAGCGGGTTTTTAACCCCTGCTTTGGACATCTTTTGCAATAATTTACCGGGCATGGAGCCGATATAGGTGCGGCGATGGCCGCGAATTTCCGCTTCATCGCGCACGCCCCCCAGTGCCATGCGCACGAATTTGCGATTCGTGGCACGGGCGATGGATTCACCCAATGAGGTTTTACCCACACCGGGTGGGCCGACCAGACACAGCACCGGGCCTTTGACCTTGCGCACCCGTTTCTGCACCGCCAGGTATTCCAAAATGCGGTCTTTGACTTCATCGAGACCGTAGTGATCTTCGTTGAGCACATCACTGGCGCGTTTGAGATCGTGACGCACCTTGGAGCGCTTGGACCAGGGCACGCTGGCCATCCAATCAATGTAGCCGCGCACCACCGACGCCTCGGCGGACATGGGCGACATCATTTTGAGCTTGTTAAGCTCCGCATCGACTTTTTGTTTGGCCTCGGCGGGCATTTTAGCCTCATCGATGCGTTTGCGCAGGGCTTCCAACTCGTTACCGGCGTCGTCCATATCGCCTAATTCGCGTTGAATGGCTTTCATCTGCTCATTCAAATAGTACTCGCGCTGGCTTTTCTCCATTTGCTTTTTAACACGACCGCGAATCTTTTTCTCCACCTGAAAAACGCCGATTTCACCCTCGATAAGGGACATCAGATGTTCCATGCGCTCGTGCACGCTGTGCATTTCCAGCACCAGCTGCTTTTCTTCCAAACTGATATTCATATGGGCGGCGATGGTATCCGCCAAACGGCTCAAGTCGTCGATGTCCGCCAGTGATGCAGCCACTTCGGACGGAATTTTCTTGTTGGACTCGACGTATTTCTCGAAAGCGCGTACCGCGTGACGCTGTAGCTCTTCTTGAATGCCAAGCTCGGGTAAATCGCCGTCGTCAACTTCGTGCACCATCGCCTGGGTGAAGCGCCCCACATCCTCCAGCGCATCCAATTGCACCCGGTAAAGCCCCTCTACGAGAACACGAATGGTGCCATCGGGTAATTTGAGCAACTGCAGAATATGTGCCACCGTGCCCACGGGGTGCAAGTCCTCTGCCTGGGGGTCATTGTCATCGGGTTTGCGCTGGGCAACCAGCAGCACTTCCTTGGCACCGGACATGGCCTCTTCTATCGCTTCAATGGAACGCTCCCGCCCCACAAACAAGGGCAGGACCATATGGGGAAAAACCACCACATCGCGCAGCGGCAACAGTGGAAAAATTAATTCGGAGGATGAGATGACAGGCATGTGTATCTCCTTGAGTAACGCCAACTTCGCGAGCGAACGCCGCGAGACCAAAGCCGCGGCATCAGCTGCCGCGGCCCTGTCGATTTCTATTCGTCAGTGCCAGACGGTTTCGGCATATCACTGTTTTGATAGACTAACAGCGGCTCACTTTCACCGCGAATCACCGATTCGTCGATGACGACTTTACTGACGTCATTGCGCGACGGGATGCTGTACATACTATCAAGTAAAATGCCTTCCAAAATAGAGCGCAGCCCCCGCGCTCCGGTTTTACGCTCCATGGCTTTTTCCGCGACCGCGCGCAAACCATCGTCGCGGAACACCACTTCCACGTCTTCCATTTCAAACAATTTACTGTACTGCTTGGTCAGCGCGTTCTTGGGTTCGGTGAGGATCTGCACCAAGGCATCGATGTCAAGCTCTTCCAGGGTGGCGATCACCGGCAAGCGTCCCACAAATTCGGGAATCAGGCCGTACTGTACCAGATCATCGGGCTCGAGATCAGACAGCACTTCGCCAACATTGTTGTTTTCCGCCTTGCTCTTAACTTCCGCGGCAAAGCCGATGCCGCCTTTTTCGGAACGGTTGCGGATGACCTTATCCAGGCCGGCAAATGCGCCGCCACAGATAAACAGGATATTTGAGGTATCGACCTGCAGGAACTCCTGCTGAGGGTGTTTGCGCCCGCCCTGGGGCGGCACAGATGCGACCGTACCTTCAATCAACTTCAACAAGGCCTGCTGCACACCCTCACCGGATACATCCCGGGTGATGGACGGATTGTCGGACTTGCGTGAGATTTTGTCGATCTCATCAATGTAGACGATGCCCACCTGAGCCTTTTCCACATCGTAGTCACACTTTTGCAGAAGCTTCTGAATGATGTTTTCAACGTCTTCGCCCACATAGCCAGCTTCGGTCAAAGTGGTGGCATCGGCGATGGTAAAAGGCACGTCCAGCAGGCGCGCCAGAGTCTGAGCCAGCAGGGTTTTACCGCTGCCGGTGGGGCCGACCAGGAGAATATTACTCTTGCTCAGCTCCACGTCATCCTTACGCGACTGACTGTAGCGCAAGCGCTTGTAGTGGTTGTACACCGCTACCGACAGCACTTTTTTAGCTCGCGCCTGACCGATGACGTACTCATCGAGCGTCGCGTTGATTTCCTGTGGTGAGGGCAGTTTGTCCTGGGACAAGTCATCATCCACCTCACTGATTTCTTCGCGGATGATATCGTTACACAAATCGACGCACTCATCACAGATGAATACCGAAGGTCCGGCAATCAGCTTGCGCACTTCATGCTGAGACTTTCCACAGAAGGAACAGTACAACAGCTTACCGCCGTCACTACCTGTGTCTTTTGATTTACTCATTAATTCGCCTGTTTACACTCTTCTCACAGATCATACCATGCGGCCATTGAGCTTCGTTTGCAAGCCCTGAACTCGCCGAAAGCCCAAATTATACGGCCATCGGTCGAATTTGACGCCCTTTTGGGACTGACTCTTTCCCAAAAGCTCCATTTACTGGTGAAATATCCGACCTAGGACTCGCGCTTACCCACAACCGCATCTACCAGTCCGTATTCGCAGCTTTCATCGGCATTCATAAAGAAATCGCGCTCGGTATCGCGTTCAATCACCGCCAGATCCTGACCAGTGTGCTCAGCCAGCAAACGGTTCAAGCGCTCGCGAATGATAAGTATTTCCTTCGCTTGAATATCGATATCCGTGGCCTGACCCTGGGCGCCGCCGCTGGGCTGGTGAATCATGGTACGCGCATTGGGCAGACAAAAGCGCTTACCCTTGGCCCCACCGCTCAACAAAAACGCTCCCATAGACGCCGCCTGCCCAATACAGGTGGTGCTGACATCGGGCTTGATGAACTGCATGGTGTCGTAGATGGCGAGTCCGGCCGTCACCGAACCGCCGGGGCTATTGATGTAGAGATGGATGTCTTTGTCGGGGTTTTCTGACTCCAAAAACAACAACTGCGCCACAATCAGATTGGCCATATTGTCCTCGACCTGCCCAACCGCAAACACCACGCGCTCTTTTAGCAGACGGGAGTAAATGTCGAAGGAGCGCTCACCGCGGGAGGTTTGCTCGATCACCATAGGCACAAGGCCGAGATTATTGACCGTGTGATCGTGACCGTTAGAAAAAAATGACATAGCAAGCTCCTGATGTAACCTATTTTGTGAAGCGCTATCCTAACAGCGCAAACAGGCCGCAACAATGCGCCCCGACTGGATTTATCGATTAATAGAGAGTTTTTTATCCCGTATAAAAAAACGCACCGGCAAAAAATACCGATGCGTTTTTTCGAGGAATTAACCCCGCAATAAGCAGGGGTTTAATTATTCGCCTGCGCCTGTTGCGCCGCAGCCATGGCCTCCTGATAGCTAACCGGCTTGTCGGTAACATCCGCATCAGCCAGCAGCTTATCCACCACCTGATCCTCCAATACCATCGCCTGAACGCCCTGCAGCATTTCCGCGTTGTTGTGATAGTAGTCGATCACTTCCTGAGGATCTTCGTAAGTGGAAGCCAGATCTTTAATCTGGGCATCGACTCTATCGTTATCGGTTTCCAGCTCGTGGGACTTGATAAACTCGTTCATCAGCAGACCCAGTCGAACCCGCTTACCAGCCCGCTCCGTGAACATGTCGTCAGGCAAAATTGATTTAAGATCAAGACCTTCCGGTGCACTTCCACCAAACTGCTGGAACATCTGACCACGCAGATTGTCGACCTCCTGAGCAATCAACGCCGCGGGCACTTCCAGTGATTCGTGGGCGGCGAGCAGGCCGTTCATCACCTGTGCCTTGGTGGCAGCCTTGACCGCATTGCGCAGCTCACGGCTCATATTGTCGCGAATATCAGCGCGGAAGCGCTCTTCACCGCCCTCTTCCACACCGTATTTGGCAAACAGTTCATCATCAAGCGCCGCCAGCTTTTGTTCCTTGACGCTGTTGAGTTTCACCGCAAACTCTACCGCAGCGCCTTTTAGCTCTTCGGCGTGGTAATCTTCAGGGAAGCTCAGCTCAAGCGTCTTTTCATCGCCAGCACTCATGCCTTCAATGCCGTCTTCAAAACCGGCGATCATTCTGCCAGAACCCAACTCCAGGTCAGTGTCCTCGGCGCTGCCACCTGCGAATTCCTCGCCGTCTTTGGTGCCTTTATAGTCGATATTGACCGTATCGCCGTGCTGAGCCGGGCGCTCCACTTCTTCCATGGAACCCTGCTGCTTGCGGAAAATCTCGATCATGTCGTCGATGTCGGCATCGGTCACTTCAGCGACAGGACGTTCAACTTTCATGCCTGCGGTGCTGGCCAGCTCGATTTCTGGAAAGACCTCAAACACTGCCACGTACTCCAGATCTTTGCCCTGCTCCATGGTCTTGGGCTCGATGGTGGGCTGACCGGCTGGCTTGAGGTCTTCCTGGGTTACCGCCTCGGCGAAAGACTGGCCGATAAGCTCACCGACCACTTCCTGATGAACACCCGCCCCAAAACGCTGACGCAATACATTCATGGGGACTTTGCCAGGACGGAAGCCATCCAGGCGCACATTACCCGCCGCTTTTTTCAAACGCGCAGTCACTTCGCTGTCGATGCGCTCAGCCGGAACACCCACAGTCAAACGACGTTCCAGACCCGATGTAGTTTCAATAGAAACCTGCATGAAAATTCCTCAATTCGCCAAAGCCCCAAGGGCTGCTTTTATAACCAACAGCACCGCGAAGTCAATCCGCTTCGCCGTGCTGCGTTTTACACCACCGTGTATTAAAAAATGGTGCGGAAGGAGAGACTTGAACTCTCACACCTTGCGATACTAGAACCTAAATCTAGCGCGTCTACCAATTCCGCCACTTCCGCCACATGCGCACAACCCGACCCGAGGGAGAATCCAATAGGTGATCGGGGTTTCGCAAGGGCGCAGATTCTGCCACAAAGGACTATGCCGTTCAAGCGCGATTTATGGGTTTGTGCCGGGCGGTACCAGGCGATATATCCCCGGTCCGGTCCGGATGTTTCACCAGTACGTGGGTTTTTCGGAAAAAATTCTTCCGGGAAGTGTTAACGAAAACCCTGCAGGGGTGATGCCGGAAAATAGTAACTTCGAATAGCTACAGCTTTACATTTAATGTGCTGGGACCTATTTGCTACCAAAAAAATTATAGTAGAGCTCTCGCCGAGCGGAGCAAATGTCCGGGCTAAAGTTTGTTCAGACGCCGTAAAAACTCTGCTTCATCAATGGTTTCAATGCCGAGTTCCGCAGCTTTGCTGAGTTTGGAACCCGCGCCGGGGCCAGCGACCAGGCAGGTGGTGTTTTTGGAAACACTGCCAGCACTTTTCGCACCAAGCGCTATCAGGCGCTCCTTGGCTTCCTCGCGCGTCAGCGTTTCCAGTTTTCCGGTCACAACCCAGGTTTGCCCGGCAAGGGGTAAATCTTCAGGGTTTTTTACGGCGATATTTGGCCAGTTTACGCCGCTGTCTCGAAGGCGTTTTACAATATTCTGGCTTGCCTCACTATCAAAAAACTGGCGCAGATGGTCGGCGGCCACAGGCCCCACATCGCGCACCGCGAGCAGTTCCTCTTCACTGGCGGCAAACAATGCCTCGTAACTGCCAAAATGTTCAGCCAGAATACGCGCGGTGGTTTGACCCACTTCGCGAATGCCGAGCGCATATAAAAACCGCGGCAGTGTCGTATTTTTGCTTTTCTCTATGGCGGCCAATAAATTATCCAGTGATTTTCTCGCCATGCGCTCCAGTGCGAGCAGCTCATCTTGATGATTTTTTAATTCAAAAATGTCGGCAACATTTTTCAACAAACCTTTATCGACGAATTGATCCACCAGCTTTTCACCGAAACCCTCGATATCCAGGGCGCGACGGGCGACAAAATGGCGAATGGCGGCTTTTTGTTGTGCGCTGCACACCAAGGCACCCTGGCAGCGCATAATGGCCTCGTCTGGCTCGCGCTCCACCTGGGAGCCACACACGGGACAGTGTGTGGGAAATTCCACTGTCCGGGCATTTTCCGGGCGGCGCTCGCCAACCACGGATTCCACCTTGGGAATCACGTCTCCCGCTCTGCGCACCACGACTGTGTCACCGATCATTAAATTGAGCCTGACGATTTCATCGGCGTTGTGCAAGGTGGCATTGCTTACGGTCACGCCGCCGACGTTTACAGGTTCCAGGCGCGCCACGGGGGTAATGGCGCCGGTGCGGCCCACTTGAAAATCCACCGCCAACAAGCGCGTAATTTCTTCCTGGGCGGGAAATTTACGCGCAATCGCCCAACGCGGCGCGCGCGAGACAAACGCGAGACAAAGCCCAGGCTCTGCTGCAAATCAATGCGATTGACCTTAAATACAATACCGTCGATATCGTAGGGCAGATCATCGCGCTTCAACGCCAGTTGCTGGTAGTACTCATGCAGTGCAGCGATGCCAGTTACCACTGCAGATTCGCTGTTGACGCGTAAACCCCAGGCGGCAAATTGTTGCAGCACTTCATCGTGAGTATCTGGAAGCTCCCAGCCCTCGACAATGCCGTAACCGTAGCAGCACATTTCCAGTGGCCTGGTGGCGGTGATGCGACTGTCGAGTTGACGCAGACTGCCTGCGGCGGCGTTGCGCGGATTGGCGAATACCTTGCCGCCTTCCTGGCGCGCTTTGTCGTTCAGGGCT
>PDSN01000167.1 GCA_002748505.1 Gammaproteobacteria bacterium
GCGCCGAATATCGACCCGCGCAACTTTACTGCAATGACCCGCCTGGATCACAACCGCGCCATCACCCAAATCGCGCAAAAATGCGGTAAAACGGTCAACGATGTCAGCAACATGACCATCTGGGGCAACCACTCTGCCACCCAGTACCCCGACCTGTTCAACACCCTGGTTGACGGCAAAAAAGCCATTGATCTGGTAGACCAGGACTGGTACGAGGGCGAGTATATCCCCATCATTCAGCAGCGCGGTGCGGCCATTATTAAAGCGCGTGGCGCCTCCTCCGCCGCCTCCGCCGCTAACGCCGCAATCGCGCATATGCGCAGTTGGGCGCTGGGCACAGAGGGCGATGACTGGGTATCCATGGGCGTATACTCCAACGGCGCCTACGGTGTTGCCGAAGGTCTGATTTACTCCTTCCCCTGTCGCTGCAAAGATGGTGACTGGAGCATTGTTGAAGGTGTGGACATCGGCGATTTCAGCCAAGCCAAGATGAAAGCAACCGAGCAGGAACTGACTGAGGAACGCGATGCCGTAGCGCATTTGCTGCCTTAAGCGCAACGCACCGAGGCCGATCATCGGCCTCGGCTTTACTTTTTGCTGTTATCAAAAGATCATGCCCGATAATTCTGAAAAATCCTATCACCACGGTAACTTACGTGCCGAATTGATTGAAACCGCGCTGACCCAACTGCACACCGTCGGCGCAGAGTCTTTAAGCCTGCGCGCCATCGCTCGCGACATCGGCGTGTCGCAAACTGCGCCCTATCGTCATTTTGAAGACAAAAACGAATTGCTTATCGCGCTGGCGACATACGGTTATCACCATCTGTTTGACGCCTTGCAAACGGCTGGTAAACAGGCCGACGCCTCGCCCGAGGCACAAATGCGCGCCTTTGCCCTTTGTTACGTGCGCTATGCGGCGGATAATCCTGAGCTGTTCAAGCTGATGTTTGGCCCCTCTTTAGAGCCCAACGATGCCGAGAGCGAGCTGCACGACATCACCCGCGCCACCTTTCATCTGGTGCGCGCCATTGTCGCCAAGGCTATAGAAGGCAGTGTTTTTACCAACAAAGATGTGGACTATCTCGCCAACTCCGCGTGGTCGTCCATCTACGGCCTGGCATTGCTGCAAATCGACTCACCGGAGCTGTTCGAGCGTCACATCGAGCTGGGTAAGCAGGTCGACCTGGGAGTTACCCTGTTCCTGAAAGGCATTCGCAGTCATTGAGTGATATCGCGGGACGCAGCGCGACCTGAAGAACGGGCTGTCTTAGTTCTTAGTGTCGCTCTGACACCATATTGATGGTGTAGCGTGGAATTTCGATCACCAGATCTTCGTCGGCCACCACTGCCTGGCACGACAAGCGCGAATCCGGTTCTAAGCCCCAAGCCTTGTCGAGGTAGTCATCTTCCAGTTCGTCCGAAGGTTCCAGGGAATCAAAGCCCTCGCGCACAATAACGTGACAGGTGGTGCAGGCACAGGACATCTCACAGGCGTGTTCGATGGGAATATCGTTGCGCAGCAGCGCCTCGCATATCGATTCGCCCTGCTCGGCTTCCACCATCGCGCCCTCGGGGCAAAGCTCTTCGTGGGGTAGCACCACAATTTTAGTCATCGCTATGTTCTTCCTTGTTGGCAAGACTGTCGAGGGTGACGCCTGCCAGGGCTTGTTTAATACTGCGATCCATACGCCGCGCCGCAAACTGCTCGGTCTGTTGCGCCAGAGCATCGATCTCAAGGCGCAAGGCGGCGGGATCTTCGCCGCCAAGCTGGTTTTGTAAGGCAGCCATAGCGCTATCAATCTGCGCGCGCTCAGCATCGTTTAACAGCGCATCGCCATCGGCGGCAAGTGCAGCGCTCAGGTTTTCCAGTAATTGCCCTGCTTCTACCCGCAGCTCCGCGAGCTTGCGCGCGGCGACATCTTCCTCGGCGTGTTCGATGGAATCCTTCAGCATTTGGGTAATGGTGGCGTCGTCCA
>PDSN01000184.1 GCA_002748505.1 Gammaproteobacteria bacterium
CTTCCAGACCCACGTTGTGCCCATCATTGCCGACATCGACGCCGGTTTTGGTAATGCCGAAGCGACTTACCTGCTGGCCAAGAAAATGATTGAAGCGGGTGCCTGTGCCATTCAGATTGAAAACCAGGTATCTGACGAGAAGCAATGCGGTCACCAGGACGGTAAAGTTACCGTTCCCCACGAAGACTTCCTCGCTAAAATCCGCGCAGTGCGCTACGCCTTTTTGGAGCTGGGCGTTGACGACGGTGTGATCGTGGCGCGTACCGACTCTCTGGGCGCTGGCCTGACCAAGCAAATCGCCGTCACTAAAGAGCCTGGCGACCTGGGTGATCAGTACAACAGCTTCCTGGATTGCGAAGAAGTGGATGTTGCCGATATGCAAAATGGCGATGTGGTACTGAATCGCAACGGTAAGCTGCTGCGCCCCAAGCGTCTGCCTTCTAACCTGTTCCAGTTCCGCGCTGGTACTGGCGAAGATCGCTGCGTATTGGATTGTATTACCAGTCTGCAAAACGGCGCCGATCTTCTGTGGATCGAAACCGAGAAGCCTCACGTCGGCCAGATCGGCGGTATGGTCAACCGCATCCGCGAAGTGATTCCCAACGCAAAACTGGTTTACAACAACTCGCCTTCCTTCAACTGGACGTTGAACTTCCGTCAGCAAGTGTTTGATGCATGGCAGGAAGCTGGTCGCGATGTTTCTGCTTATGACCGCGACAAGCTGATGAGCGAAGAGTATGACGATACTGAACTGTCTGCCGCTGCTGACGACAAAATCCGTACCTTCCAAGCGGATGCTGCGCGCGAAGCGGGTATTTTCCACCACCTGATCACTCTGCCGACGTACCACACCGCTGCGTTGTCTACCGACAACCTGGCAAAAGAGTACTTTGGCGAGCAGGGCATGCTGGGCTACGTCGCTGGCGTTCAGCGTAAGGAAATCCGTCAGGGCATCGCCTGTGTGAAGCACCAGAACATGGCTGGCTCTGACATGGGCGACGACCATAAAGAGTACTTCGCCGGTGAAGCCGCGCTGAAAGCCGCTGGTGAAGACAACACCATGAACCAGTTCGGCTAAGCGATATTGCTGGCTCTTGGCTGGCTTGTTTCAAAAAACCGCGATCTTTAGGTCGCGGTTTTTTTATGACTGAAAAATGCTCGGGTATTTTATCGGTACAGTCGTTTTTCCCGAAAATTCCCTTTACTGGTGAAATAACCGGGCTCGACGGGCAAAAAACCGTTCGATATTCGCGATGTCATAGTGTGCTTTTGCCAAAAAACAGTGCAGTGGTGGCGGGTCTTACCCCGCTGTCGAAAGCAACAGGTGACAGCCGCCGCCAAAAATGTCTATAGTAAGCCCACAAAACGACAAACCTAGAGGTATAACCATGCCACATCCCAGTGTGACCGCCGAGACCTATCCCCATAAAGCTGCCGTTGTGATGGGCGATAGCGGGGACATCATGACCTATGAAGCCCTTGATACGCTTTCCAATCAGGTGGCTCAGTTGCTGCGTTCCCTGGGTATACAAAAGGGCGATCATATCGGCTTGATGTTGGAAAACCGCCTGGAATTTCTGGCGATCTGCTGGGGTGCACAGCGCGCAGGGGTGATTTATACCCCGCTTAGCACGTCTCTTAAGCGCGATGAGGCCGTGTATATCCTCAACAACAGTGGTGCGCGCCTGTTTCTGGCGTCGGCAGCTGTGGCAGAAGTGGCGCAGGCAGCGCGCGCCGCGCTCGGCGATGGTATTGAGCACTATCTTATGATGGATGCAGTGTACGAGGGGTTCGAGTCATGGGAGGAAGCCGTGACCGCGCAGCCGACCAGCCCCATCGACGACCAGGCGAACGGCGTTGCCATGTTGTACTCTTCGGGTACTACCGGTCAGCCCAAGGGGGTGTTTGTGCCGCCGGAGGA
>PDSN01000057.1 GCA_002748505.1 Gammaproteobacteria bacterium
CCTTCAACTACAAGTTGGTGGATGCTATCGGCTTGCAACGAGGGCGTCTGCCAGTAGCTTTTCTCTACGCGATTGCTGTTAATAAAATGCACAGCGCTAACTCCCAGCTCTGCCGCAGCGCGGATAATACGCCGCGTCATCGCGGGTCGGGGCAGGGCAATAACGACTTCCAGTGGCAGTTTTTGCGGCGCTTTTTTACTGAGGTTTAGCTCCAGCACTGCCGCGTTTTGGTTAAGCTCCACAATTTTTCCGCTGCCCAACAGCCCGCCGAGTTCGCCCACTTTTAACACATCACCGACTTGTGACTTTAGCACTTTGTGCAGGTGTTCAAGGCGATTGTCTGTAATGCGAATTAAACCGTTATCCAGACGCTCGTTTTTGCTAAACAGTAGAACGTTCAATTCAGCCCGCCCACAGGTCGTACTCGTTCGCGCCGGTAATTTCCGCTTCGACAAAATCGCCGGGGTTTAAACCGTGCGCGCCATCTAAAAAAACCTGCCCGTCAATTTCCGGCGCATCGGCCATGGAGCGACCTATTGCACCATTTTCATCGCTTTGATCGATGATAATCTCCAGGGTTTGGCCGATTTTATTCCGTAGTTTTGCCGCCGATATTGCTTGTTGGCGCGCCATAAATATTTCCCAGCGTTGCTGTTTTGTCGCTTCATCGATTGGGTTGGGTAGCTCGTTAGCGGGTGCGCCAGCTACCGGTGAATACTGGAAGCAACCTACGCGGTCGAGCTGTGCCTCATCGATAAAATCCAAAAGCTCCTGAAATTCCTGTTCGGTTTCGCCGGGAAAACCCACAATAAAAGTACTGCGCAGGGTAATATCAGGGCAGATTTCACGCCACTTTTCGATACGGCGCAGCACTTTTTCGGTTGCCGCGGGGCGTTTCATACGTTTCAGGACATCGGGGCTGCCGTGTTGTAAGGGAATATCCAAATAGGGCAGGATTTTGCCTTCGGCCATCAGTGGAATCAGGGCGTCCACGTTTGGATAGGGATAGACGTAGTGCAGGCGCACCCATACGCCGAAGCTCGATAGCGCCTCGCACAGACTTAGCAGCTGACTTTTTACCGGGCGGCCATCCCAAAAATCGGTGCGGTATTTCAAGTCCACACCGTAGGCGCTGGTGTCCTGGGAAATAACCAGTAGTTCGCGCACACCTGAACGCACCAGTCCTTCGGCTTCGCGCAGTACCTCACCAGCGGGGCGGCTTACCAGGTCACCGCGCATTTGCGGGATAATACAAAAGCGGCAGCGGTGATTACAGCCTTCGGAGATTTTCAAATAGGCATAGTGGCGCGGAGTAAGTTTAATCCCCGACGGCGGTACTAAATCAATATGCGGATTGTGGTCGACAATGGGTGGAATGTATTGGTGCACCGCGCCGACGACTTCTTCGTAGGCCGCAGGGCCCGAGACATTCAGCACGTTGGGGTGCTGAGCCTTGATGAGGTCCGCGTCTTCGCCCTTGCCCATACAGCCGGTGACAATCACCTTGCCGTTTTCCGCCATCGCCTCGCTGATAGCGTCCAAAGACTCCTGCTTGGCAGAATCGATAAAGCCACAGGTGTTGACCACAACCACATCGGCGTTGTCGTAGCTCGACACCAGGTCGTAGCCGTCCATTTTTAACTGCGTCAAAATGCGCTCGGAATCCACCAGTGCTTTGGGGCAGCCGAGGCTGACAAAACCGACTTTGCCATTTTCAGACCTTGTATTCATAGGGTGTTGATCTATGTGGGGAAAAGCGCGCTATGATAACACGTTGCTGTGTGGTCATGCAGATACCTTACGCTGACAATACAACAGTGAGACGCGCCTAAAATCAGCTAAGCATCTGTTAAAATAGCAATCGCTTCCCGGCTGTGGGGTACGATATAAGGCGGGTGAGAATGGGACACGCAAATCACAATGACGAAAAAATACCATGATAGTCGATGAACTCAATCAGGCGCTAGGGCGGGTGATCCCGGGAGCATATTTGGAGGCGATCACCTTGCCCGAGGTGCAGCCACTGCAGTTGTATTTGTTAAATGCCAACTACCCGCAGCAGAACCTGGATGCAGAAGCCGTGGCATTTATCATGAACAATCCCTTGTATTGGGTGTTTTGCTGGGCATCTGGGCAGGTACTGGCGCGTTTGATCTTACGAGAGCCTGAGCGTGTTAAAGGCAGGCGTGTGGTGGATTTCGGCAGCGGTTCCGGGGTGGTGGCAATCGCCGCTGCGATGGCTGGCGCGAGCGAAGTTATCGCCTGTGATACAGACCCGGTCGCCCTTGCTGCCTGCGAAGCGAATGCGGCGCTCAACCAGGTGACGCTTGCTTTGAGCGATGATTTTAGCGTCATTGACGGCGATGTGGATGTGATTACCGCAGCGGATGTGCTTTATGATCGAGCCAATTTACCCTGGCTAAGTCTGTTCAGCGAGCGCGCAACCTCGGTATTGATGGCGGATTCGCGGATGCCGGACTTTGAGCTGCGGCCTTATGAACTTATCGCCAGACGTACATCCAGTACCTGGCCAGATCTGGATGAATCGCAAACCTTTCGCCAGGTTCGCGTGTATCAAGTGGGCGCGCTATAAGGCTTATTCGATACACTGTACCCTGTTGCGTCCTTTTTCCTTGGCTTGGTACAAACCCTGGTCGGCGCGTTCAATGAGGTTGTTGATATGTTGATCTAAACACTCGCTGGAGCTGGGCGCAATGCTGGCGGCGCCGCAGCTGACAGTGACGCTGAGGATGCTGTGGCCAACATCCACGTTCATTTCGGCTACATTGCTGCGGATATTTTCCGCCACTATCATTGCGCTGGGAAGATCAGTTTCGGGAAGAATGACCGCAAACTCTTCGCCGCCGTAGCGCGCGACCATATCGCCGCCTCGGCGTACGGAATCGCTCATCGTTTGCGCCACCGCGCGCAGGCAGTCGTCGCCGGTTTGATGGCCGTGGGTATCGTTAAAAGACTTAAAGTGGTCTATGTCCAGCAACAGCATTGACAGGTGATTTTGATTTCTCGCAGCGCGGCGGAATTCACGAATCAAGACGTTGTTAAAACGGCGGCGATTGGCAATGCCGGTGAGGCCGTCGTTTTCCGCCATTTCTTTTAACTGTCGGTTTACGGTTTCCAATCGGGCGCGCATATCCGCGATGCGCTGCATGGCTTTGAGTTTTGCGTTCAAAACGGTGGGATCAACGGGTTTGGTCAGGTAGTCATCACCGCCAGCTTCGATACCCTCAACAATGTGTTTGGATTGGCTTAAGCTGCTCAAAAACACAATGGGTACCCAGTCGTGTTGTTGCTCACATAAGCGACAAATTTTACGTGCCGCTTCGATGCCGTTGAGCCTGGGCATTTCCACATCCAATAACACCAGATCAGGGCGTTCCCGCTTGAATTGCTCCACCGCGGCCATGCCATCAGCCGCAGTGACGGCTTGGTGTCCGGCCTCTTCGATATAGGCACTTATTAGTTGTAGACTTGAGCGAGCGTCGTCGGCGACCAGTACTTTCATATTTGTCGTATATGTTGTGCTTAAGTTGTTGAATTGCTTACAAGGGCGCTGCAACGAACCCGTACTTTGGCGCTATGGTAAAGCGATATTTGCCCAGGACTCTACAAAAAATGTGACTTATTGGCATTTTTTATGGATTAGCTTGGATGTTTTATCAGTAGTTACAGTAGGCACGCGTGTTCTTGTTAGTGCTTGCGATGTAACTTATTGAATAACAGGGGGAATTATCGCCGCGCTGGTGAGGCGCTCGGGTTAAACTGACGCTCTGCGCCAGTTTGTCGCTTATTTGCCCAGTGCGCGCTGGTAGGCCGCAACCGTGTCCGCAAGCCCCATGCGCAGGGCATCTACGGTAAGGGCGTGGCCAATAGACACTTCCAGCAGGCCGGGCAGGTTGGCGAAGCGGGGCAGGTTATCGAGGTTCAAGTCGTGTCCGGCGTTAACCCCAAGCCCCGCGTCAAGCGCCGCCTCGGCGCTGGCGCAGAACCTGGCAAACACTTCATTGACCTGCTCATTGCGCGCGCAGGCTACTGCATAGCTTTCGGTGTACAGTTCGATGCGATCAGCGCCCACCTGTTTGGCCAATACCATTTGCTCGGGGTCTGGATCCATAAACAAGCTGGTGCGAATACCCAGGCTGTTAAGTTCCTCCACCAACGGTGCAACCTTGTCGCCATCTTTCTTAAGGTCAAAGCCGTGGTCGGAGGTGAGCTGCGAATCACCGTCGGGTACCAGGGTGCACTGGGCGGGGCGGATTTCGCGCACCAGTGCCATAAACCCTGGGTAGTCGCCCACACCTGCGCGTTCGCTGCGTCGTGCCGCAGTAAACGGGTTGCCCTCAATGTTGAACTCCACATCCCCCAGCATGGCGGCCAGATCAAAGCAGTCGCTGGCGCGAATATGGCGCTGGTCGGGGCGGGGGTGCACGGTGATCCCGTCTGCACCCGCATCAATGCACATCTGCGCATGGGCGGGCACGGAGGGGTTCTTTGTATCGCGGGAATTGCGGATCAGCGCGATTTTATTGAGGTTGACACTGAGGGCGATCATAGCAAACTCTTGCGCGTGATGTTCTCGATGAGCACTGGCTCAACGGGGACATTGTGATGAGGGCCAACGCTGTGGGTGGGGGTGATGGCGATATAGTCGACCACATCCATGCCGTTAATCACTTCACCAAAGACGGTGTAGCCGGGGCGCAGCGGCGACCAATCCAGGCGCAGATTATTGCGATGGTTGATAAAAAACTGACTGGTGGCGGAGTCCGGGTCGTTGGTGCGCGCCATCGCCAGGGTGCCGCGCGTGTTGTGCAGGCGGTTTTTGGCCTCGTTAACAATGGGCTCGCCATTGGCTTTTTCTTTCATCTGAACATCGAAGCCGCCGCCCTGAATCATAAAGCCGGAGATAACCCGGTGGAAAATCGTGCCCTCGTAGAAACCGCTGTCCACATAGGATAAAAAGTTTTTAACGGTGACGGGGGCCTTGTCGGCGAACAGACGCACGGTGATATCGCCCTTATTGGTCTTAATCACCACAATTGGGCTGGGCGCGGGCTTGTCTTTGGCGTCGGTGGCGGCCAAGGCCAGTGCGGGCATGAGCAGCGCGAGGATAAGTAGTCTTTTTAACATAGTTACGCCCAACCGGAGCTGCGGCGCTTGGCGGGGCGCAGGCGCGGCAATAAAATGGTGATCAGGACGCCAAGCAATACTGCGAGTGCCCCATCTATGAATGCGCTGTTGCCGAGTTTGTCATTCAGGCGCAGGTTTTCGGCCTCGATACGTTTAAGCTCTGTTTTCAGCGTTTCGGTTTCTTCTACCAGGCGGCGGTTGTCGATATCCAGTTGCACGGCGTTGTCGGAGATTGTTTTAAGCGTGCTGTATTCCTTGGTGATGCGTTCCAGCTCACCACCTGTATCATTGATTTCTGTTTGCAGCTCACTGCGCTCGCTTTGTATGGTGGCTAATTGTTTGCTGAGTTCCGCGTTTTTTTTCAGCGCCGTTGCCAGTTTTTGTTCGGCGGATTTAAGCAAGCGCGTGGCGGGCACATCTTTTTGCACGTACTGGGAGCGCATCCAGCCCTCGGTGCCGCGATCGGTGCGTATTTTGGTAAAACTGCCATCCTCTGACACTTCCAGCACGGTAAGGCGCAGCCCCGAGGGAAGACCCCGGTGGGTGATGCGATATTTGCCGCTGGGGCCGGAGCGCAGTGGCACCAGCAGTTTGTCGCTGACGTAGCGCGCCTGTTGTGCGCTCGCCTGCTCGGCCGCAATGATGCCGAGTGATAAAACAAGTGTGAGTGTCAGTATTGTGCGTAGCACGATAAACTCCTTGATATCAAGACTGTGTTTCTTCGTTGCCGTTTGGTTGTTCCGCGCCCTGTTCTTTAATATGCGGCGCAATCACGATAAAGGTCGCAATGGTGACCAACAGGGTGAAGCCGATGGATGAGTAGAGTTTGTAGCTCACCCAGGTTGCCTCGCCAAAGCCGTACGCTACTACAAGGTTGAGTGCGCCGACAATAGTAAAGTTCGCCACCCAAAGCATGTTAAGGCGCATCCAGATATGTTTGGGTAGATCCAGTTGTGAACCCAGGGCGCGCTGCAATAGATTCTTTTCGCCGATAAATTGGGACGCGCCAAAGGCAATGGCCAGCACCCAGTTAAATACGGTGGGTTTCCAAAAGATAAACGTCTGATCGCGCAGCAGTACCGTTGCACCACCCAGTAACAAAACGGTACCGAGCATAAACCATTCGCGTTTTTCGATATGGCCGTATTTTACCCGGGTGATAACGAGGGTGATTGCCGAGCTGATCATCAGCACCAGCGTGGCGGAGAAGATGCCGTCCAGGGTGTATTGCCAGTCCCCTATGGCGATGGTTTTGCCGCTCATCTGGTAGGTGACAAAAAACAGGACGATGGGCAGAAATTCGAGCAGTTGTTTCATAGATTCAATTAGATTCCAGCGGTATTATGGGGTTTTTGTGGGGATGCATCACAGTGTTAGTCGATTTGCACACGCATACTACCGCGTCAGACGGTGCGTTGTCGCCTGTTGAGCTGATAGAAAGGGCGGAAAAAGCAGCAGTCCGTCACCTGGCTATCACCGATCACGACACCGTTAGCGGCTATCAGGCCGCGCGCGCCTGGTGCAGTGCCAACGATTGCGAGCTGAACCTGTGGTCTGGGGTGGAGTATTCCTGCCAAAGCCACGGCGCGACCATTCATGTGGTGGGGCTGGGAATGGATTGCGAACACCCCGCGATGCTTGCGGGGCTGTCTGTGTTAGCCGGGGCGCGCGAGGCGCGCTGTGAAGTTATCGCCGAACGCCTTGCAAAAAAAGGGATCGAAGGTGCACTTGTGGGCGCGAGGGCACACGCTGA
This sequence comes from Gammaproteobacteria bacterium, assembly GCA_002748505.1. GTDB lineage: Bacteria > Pseudomonadota > Gammaproteobacteria > Pseudomonadales > Halieaceae. Next base: position 6,902 of record PDSN01000057.1, read on the forward strand.
TGGCGCCCAAATAGGACGCCCGCATTTTGCAAAGTTTCTGGTGGCAGATGGCTATGTGCCCGATGAAACGGCTGCTTTTAAGCGCTATCTGGGCGCTGGGAAACTGGGCGATGTCAAAGCCTTTTGGCCAGAACTTGACCAGGTGATCGAGTGGATTGTCGCCGCAGGCGGCGTCGCGGTGCTGGCTCATCCACTCAAATACCGTTTTACCGCCAGTAAGCTCAAGCGTTTGCTGGCCGAGTTTGTCGCTGCTGGCGGGCAAGCCGTGGAGGTGTTAAGTGGTCGCCAAAGTGTGCAGGATTTTGACCGCTTGTTGCGTCTGGCACGTGAATTCAAGCTCTTAGTGTCTGTGGGCAGTGACTTTCATCGCGATGCTCGCTACAGTGCGGATATTGGCGTTGATGTCAGCGCGCTGGCGGCGCACGGTACGGTGTGGGATGCCCTGACCGGGGGCGTTTGACCCTGCCATATCAGCGCAGGATGAATTGGATAGACCTTTAGTCTCCTTTCCGAGGTGGAGGGGATCTTGTTGTAGTCGCAGGAGAATAACATGAGTCAGTTTTTTCAAATTCACACGGAAAACCCGCAGGTGAGACTGGTGCGCCAGGCGGTGGAGATTATTCGCGGTGGCGGCGTGGTGGTGTTCCCCACGGATTCCACCTATGCCTTGGGTTGTCGACTCGGTGACAAAGATGCGCTGGCGCGTATTCGGCAAATTCGCCAGCTCGACGAGCGCCACAACTTTGCGCTGTTGTGCCGCGATTTGTCAGACCTTGCGACCTACGCCAAGGTCGACAACATGGCCTATCGTTTGCTTAAACACGCGACACCCGGCCCCTATACCTTTATTTTGCAAGCCACCTCGGAAGTGCCGCGTCGCCTGTTGCATCCCAGAAAGAAAACCGTGGGTCTGCGTGTGCCTGATAACGTCATTACCCAGGCGATTTTGGAAGATCTGGGCGAGCCGATGATGAGTGTCACCATGACCATGCCCGGCGATGAGCACCCCTTGATGGACCCTTACGATATTCGCAATTTGTTGGAGCGACGCGTAGATTTGGTTATCGATGGCGGTTTCTGCGGTATTGAATTGACCTCCGTGATTGACTTGATTGAGGATACGCCGGTGATCTTGCGTGAAGGTTTGGGCGATATGAGCTTGTTTGCTTAGTTGGCATCCTGGCAACGGCTCTCCGTGCCCGGTTTTCTCGCCTATCATCCGCACCACGCCTTGGGTATAATCGGCCCCTTTGCCAAAAGTTAATCCCAAGGCAGGATTATTTGTGAGTTCTGAGTCCGACAACAGCGCTGTTAAAGAGTCTGCTCCCGCGCGCCCCGCACCCGTGGGCGCGGATGGTAAGCCCTTGCCGCAACAGGGTGAAATGCCCTTTGCGATAGTAGCGGGAGAGGCCGTTACCGAGCTGCCCAAAGATCTGTATATCCCACCCCAGGCGCTGGAGATCATTCTCGAGGCATTTGAGGGACCGTTTGATCTGTTGCTCTACCTGATTCGCCGCCAAAACATTGATATTTTGGATATCGACGTGTCTGACGTTACCGATCAGTACATGCAGTACGTCGAGCTGATGGAAGCGGCGCAGTTTGAGCTGGCCGCAGAGTATTTGCTGATGGCGGCGATGCTGGCGGAGATCAAGTCGCGCATGTTGCTGCCGCGCTCCACCGAAGTGGAAGAGGACGAAGAGGACCCGCGCGCCCAGCTGATTCGCCGTTTGCAGGAATACGAACGCTACAAAAAAGCGGCGGAGGACATCGAAGCGCTGCCGCGTATGGATAGAGACAACCATATCGCCAGCGCTAAGCCGCCAGATGTGCAGCGAGACCGACCAGCCCCCGATGTCGATATGCGCGAATTGTTGCTCGCCCTTGGCGAGGTGATGCGGCGCGCCGATATGTACGAAAGTCATCAGGTGCAGCGCGAGGCCTTATCGACTCGTGAGCGCATGTCCGAAGTATTAGAGCGTTTATCTGGCCGTCAGTTTGTACCTTTTGTGGCTTTGTTCAATGCCGAGGAGGGGCGTTTGGGAGTGGTAGTGACATTTTTGGCGATGATGGAATTGATAAAGGAAGCACTGGTGGACATTGTGCAAACTGAAAACTTCGGCCCCATTCACGTGAAGGCAAGGTCTGAATGATGACAGATATGGAACAACTGGAAGTGCTGCCCCCGTGCGGGGAAGCACCGCTTCCGCAGATTTTTGAAGGCGCGTTGCTTGCGGCGGCAAAGCCGATGACAGTGGCACAACTGGCGGAACTATTTGATGAAGATGATCGCCCAGGTACTGAGGATATTCGCGCGGCACTTGCGGAATTGCAGGAGAGCTGTGATGGGCGCGGTTTTGAATTGCGTGAAGTGGCCAGTGGTTTTCGTTTGCAGGTGCGCCAGTCACTCAGCCCGTGGATTGCACGCCTGTCCCAGGAGCGCCCACAAAGGTATTCGCGCGCCTTGCTGGAAACACTGGCGCTGATCGCCTATAGGCAACCGATTACGCGCGGTGAAATTGAAGAGATTCGCGGGGTTGCGGTCAGTAGCAATATCATTAAGACCCTGCAAGAGCGCGAATGGGTGCGGGTAGTTGGTCACCGCGATGTGCCCGGGCGCCCCGCTATGTACGCGACCACGCGGCAGTTTTTGGATTACTTTAATCTTAAAACCCTGGATCAATTACCCGCGCTTGCGGAAATTCGAGATTTGGAAACCTTAACCGCAGAGCTTGGCTTTGCGACGGAAACTGAGAACACGGAGTCGGTGGCGCATGCAAAAGTCGATGGCGATGAGCTGGATGCCAGCGATGCAGAGCAGGTATCGCCCTCTTTAACGCTTGTAGATGAGCATCAGCAACCCGAGGAAAAGCCCAGTGAGTCATGAGCAGGGCGGCGAGCCGCAGTTACCTAAGCGAAAACCCGCCGCTGGCGAGAAGTTGCAAAAAGTGTTGGCGCGCGCCGGGCTTGGTTCGCGCCGCGAAATGGAGCGCTGGATAGAGCAAGGCAGGGTGCGGGTCAATGGCAAAGTCGCCAAACTCGGTGATCGCGTGGATGGACACGCCCGTTTGCAGGTAGATGGTCGTCATTTAGAAGCGCCTGCGGCCAGTCGTACCCGCTGTATTTTATACCACAAGCCCGTGGGTGAGGTGTGTTCTCGCAAAGACCCACAGGGGCGGCGTACG